>JBIKKL010000103.1:0-10678 GCA_044360365.1 Burkholderiales bacterium
GGGCACCCTGCACCCTTCACCTTTCACGGTCCACCCTTCAGTCTCCGCAACACCGTAGAATCTTCCCATCGCCCCAGGTCCACCGATTCACCACCTACTGGAGAAAACGACCCATGTATCCCGATATCCAACTCCTCATCGACGGCGTATGGTGCAAGGCTGAGTCAGGCAAGACCATTCCGGTCGTGAATCCGGCAACCGGGGAGCAGATCGGCACGGTGGCACACGCGGAAAAGGCCGATCTGGACCGCGCACTGGTTGCCGTCGAGAAGGGGTTCCAGATCTGGCGCAAGACGTCCGCCTACGATCGCTCCAAGGTGATGCGCAAGGCAGCCGATCTGCTGCGCGCGCGGGCCGAGACGATCGCACCGCTGCTCACGATGGAGCAGGGCAAGCCTCTGGCCGAAGCCAAGGGAGAGGCCCTGGCGGGTGCCGACGTCATCGACTGGTTCGCCGAGGAGGGGCGCCGGGCGTATGGCCGCGTCATTCCCGCCCGCGCCGCCGGCATCTATCAGCTGGTCGTCAAGGAGCCGGTGGGGCCGGTGGCTGCATTCACGCCGTGGAACTTTCCGATTAATCAGGTCGTGCGCAAGCTGTCGGCCGCGCTCGCGACGGGCTGCTCCATCATCGTCAAGGGGCCCGAAGAGACGCCTGCGGCCCCTGCCGAACTCATTCGCTGCTTCGTCGATGCGGGCGTGCCGGCGGGCGTCGTGAATCTCGTCTACGGCGTACCGGCCGATGTGTCCAGCTATCTCATACCGCATCCGGTGATCCGCAAGATCTCGTTCACGGGTTCCACTGCGGTGGGCAAGCAGCTCGCGGCCATGGCCGGGCTGCACATGAAGCGCGCGACGATGGAACTCGGCGGCCACGGTCCGGTGATCGTCTTTGACGATGCTGACGTCGACATGGCCAGCAAGATGCTGGCGGCAGCGAAGTTTCGCAATGCCGGTCAGGTATGCGTCTCGCCGACGCGCTATCTCGTGCAGGAAAAGGTGTACGACAGTTTCGTCGAGAAATACGTTGCCGCGACCGGCAGGATCAAGGTCGGCGACGGCCTGAAGGAAGGCACGACGATGGGGCCGCTCGCGAACACGCGTCGGGTCGTCGCGATCGAAGCGTTCGTCGACGACGCATTGAAGGCCGGCGCGGAGCGCAAGACGGGCGGCAGCCGCATCGGCGAGAAGGGCAACTTCTTCGAACCGACCGTCCTCACGAATGTGCCGCTCACCGCGCGTGCGATGAACGAAGAGCCGTTCGGCCCGCTCGCGATGATCAATCCCTTCAAGACCTTCGACGATGCCGTCAGCGAGGCCAATCGTTTGCCCTACGGACTGGCGGCCTATGCGTTCACGAAGTCTGCCAAGACGGCCAATGCGGTGGCGGCGGAAGTCGAAACGGGCATGATCACCATCAACCATCTCGGCCTCGCGTTGCCGGAAGTGCCGTTCGGCGGCGTGAAGGATTCGGGCTACGGTTCGGAGGGCGGGTCCGAGGCGCTCGAGCCTTACCTCGTCGGCAAGTTCGTCACTCAGGCCGGTCTGTAGGCCCGCGCCTGATTCTGGGGAGCGGCTGCTGGCCGAACGTGCAGCCGCCCCCTCTCCCATCGACTTCCTCGATCCCCACCATGCGCGTCGGTCTCTTCGTCACCTGCCTCGTGGATCTGATGCGGCCCCGTATCGGAATGTCGGCGTTGACGCTGCTGGAGCGCGCAGGATGCGAAGTCGTCGTGCCGACGTCCCAGACCTGTTGTGGTCAGCCGGGTTACAACTCGGGGGATCGTGCAGGGGCGCGTCGCCTTGCCGAAAAGTTCATCGCCGAGTTCGAAGGCTGCGAGTACGTGGTCGCGCCCTCGGGTTCCTGTGCCGGCATGGTGAAGACGCACTATCCCGAACTTTTCGCCGACGCGCCCGAATGGTCGCAGCGGGTGACCGCACTCGCTGCGAGGACGTACGAGCTCACTGACTTCCTGCATCGAATCGTCAGGCTCGACAACGTGCCCGGCGAATATCGCGGCACCGTGACGTATCACGATTCGTGTTCGGGATTGAGAGAGCTGAGCGTTCAGTCCCAGCCTCGAGCACTGCTCGCCATGGTGCCGGGCCTTCAATTGAAGGAGATGAACGAGGCTCAGGCCTGCTGCGGGTTCGGCGGCACGTTCGCGCTCAAGTTCGGCGACGTGTCGACGCGCATCGTCGACGTGAAGTGCGACCACATCGCTGCAGCGAAAACGGATGCCGTCGTCCTCGGCGACCTGGGGTGCATGCTGAACATCGAGGGGCGACTGCGTCGGCGCGGCGACGAAACGACCCAGGTGCTGCATGTCGCCG
This sequence comes from Burkholderiales bacterium, assembly GCA_044360365.1. Lineage (GTDB taxonomy): Bacteria > Pseudomonadota > Gammaproteobacteria > Burkholderiales > WYBJ01 > WYBJ01. Next base: position 2,331 of record JBIKKL010000103.1, read on the forward strand.
AGATCCTTGCGGGCGAGGTGCGGCGATGACCGCGCCATCGCCCTATTGAACGTCGGGGAGGTTCCATGCAAGTCACCTCGATGCACTTCAAACCGACGGCCACACGGAAGCTCGCCGATCCGCAGCTGCGAGGAGCGCTGAACGGCCTGAAGGAACGCTTCGTCCCCGGCCGCGCGGCAGTCATTGCCGAACTCGACAACTTCGAAGAGATCCGCGACGCCGCGGCTGCGATACGCCGCCGCACCCTCGAACACCTCGACTTCTACCTCGAGGAATTCGAACGCCGTGCCACCGAACGCGGGGCCGTCGTGCATTGGGCGGCCACATGGGATGAAGCCAACGAGATCGTTCTGCGCATCGCGCGCGAGAACGGGGTGCGCAAGGCTGTCAAATCGAAGTCGATGGTAAGCGAGGAATGCGCGCTCAACGATGCGCTGGAGGGGGCGGGCATCGAGGTCGTCGAGACGGACCTCGGGGAGTACATCCTGCAACTGGGCAAGGAGCCGCCTTCCCACATCATCGCACCGGTCATCCACAAGACGCTCGATCAGGTGTCGGATCTCTTTGCCGAAAAGCACGCGACTGAGCGCAAGACCGACATTCCGGAATTAACTCGGGAAGCCCGCGAGCGCCTGCGCCCGCACTTCCTCAGCGCCGACATGGGGATCACCGGCGCGAACTTCGTTGTTGCCGAAACGGGCTCCACGCTCATCGTCACCAACGAGGGCAACGGCCGCATGGCCACGACGCTGCCTCGCGTGCACGTCGCGATCACCGGCATCGAGAAGGTCGTGCCGACGCTCGAAGACCTGTCGGTGTTGCTGCGACTGCTGCCGCGCTCGGCCACCGGACAGTCGATCAGCAACTACGTCTCGGTGACGACCGGCGTGGGCGCAGAAGACGAACTCGACGGTCCGCGGCAGTTCCACATCGTCCTGCTGGACGCCGGACGCTCACGCATCCTCGCCAGCGAGTTCAAGGACATCCTGCGCTGCATACGCTGCGGCGCCTGCATGAATCACTGCCCGGTGTATCAAAGTGTGGGCGGTCACGCCTATGGCTGGGTCTATCCGGGGCCGATGGGGTCGGTGCTCACGCCGAACTATGTCGGGCTGGAGAACGCGCTCGATCTGCCTCACGCCGCCACGCTGTGCAATCAGTGCGGCGTCGTGTGTCCGGTGAAGATTCCGCTCCCCGAATTGCTGCGCAAGCTGCGGGAGAAGCAGTACGAACGCGGCCTGCGGCCGGCACGCGAGCGCATGGCGCTGCGAGCGTGGAGTTTTCTCGCTTCGCATCCGAGGCTCTATGCCTGGACCACCCGGATGGGTATGAAGCTGCTCGCGCGCATGGGCGGTGAGCGCAAGCGGTTCTCTTGGCTGCCTGGTGGGCGGGGCTGGACCCAGGGCCGCGACATGCCGGCCCCTCAGGGAGAGACCTTCCGCACGCTCTACGCACGCCGTCAGGCGGGTGGGCTATGAATACCGAACCGAATCCGAGGAGACACACATGAGCATCGTCGATACGACCACGAGCGGCACCCTCCCGATGTGGATAGACGGCAAGGCCACTGCGGCGCAGTCGACGCGTACTGCGCCCATCACGAATCCGGCGACGGGCGAGGTCATCCGGCAGGCACCCATGGCCGATGCAGCCGACATCGACTCGGCCGTGCAGGCGGCCACGCGCGCCTTCGAGGAATGGCGCGAAACGCCGCCGCTGCGGCGTTCCCGCATCCTCACGCGCTTTCGCGAACTGCTGGAAGCGCATCGTGACGAGTTCGCCGCCCTGATCACGCAGGAGCACGGCAAGACATTGGCCGATGCCGCGGGTTCGCTTCAGCGCGGCATCGAAGTGGTCGAATTCGCGAGTGGCGTGCCGCACCTGTTGAAGGGCGAGCATGCCGAGGATGTCGGCCGGGGCATCGATTGCCATTCGATGCTGCAGCCCTTGGGCGTATGCGCAGGCATTACGCCGTTCAACTTCCCGGTGATGGTGCCGCTCTGGATGTTTCCCGTGTCCATCGCCTGCGGCAACACGTTCGTCCTGAAGCCGTCGGAGAAGGATCCGTCGCCGGCACTGCGGATGGCCGAACTCGCGAAGGAGGCAGGCTTGCCCGACGGCGTGCTCAATGTCGTGCATGGCGACAAGGAAGCGGTCGATGCGCTGCTGCACCATCCTGGCGTCAAGGCCGTGTCGTTCGTGGGTTCGACGCCGATCGCACGATACGTGTACGAAACCGCGACACGCAATGGCAAGCGTGTGCAGGCACTCGGCGGTGCCAAGAACCATGCCGTCGTCCTGCCCGATGCCGACATCGATTTCGCAGCGGATGCCGTTATCGGTGCCGCTTACGGATCTGCGGGCGAACGCTGCATGGCGATCTCGGCGGTGGTCGCGGTCGGCGAGACGGGTGATCAGCTGGTCGAATCCATCCGTGCAAAGGCGGCGAAGCTGCCGGTCGGTCCGGGTGATCAGCCCGGCGTTGAAATGGGGCCTCTGGTCACGCGCGAGCATCGCGACAAGGTCAAGGGCTACGTCGATTCCGGTGTGGCGGAAGGGGCCAGGCTGGTGCTCGACGGACGCGCGTTCGAGGGGGCGGGACGGGAGAAGGGGTTCTTCATCGGTCCGACGCTTTTCGATCACGTGAAGCCCGACATGAAGATCTATCAGGACGAGATTTTCGGCCCGGTACTCGTCGTCGTGCGTGCAGAAACACTCGAGGATGCGATCGGTCTCATCAACCGCAATCCCTATGGCAACGGTACGGCGATCTTCACGCGATCGGGCGGCGCGGCGCGGCGCTTCCAGAACGAGATCGAAGTCGGCATGGTCGGCATCAACGTGCCGATTCCTGTCCCGATGGCTTTCTTCTCGTTCGGCGGCTGGAAGAATTCGCTCTTCGGGGATCTGCACGTGCACGGCATGGAAGGGGTGTACTTCTACACGCGGACCAAGGTCGTGACGACGCGCTGGACCGAAGACAAGCCCGTCGGCAGCAGCTTCGTCATGCCGACCCTGGGTCGTTGAACGATCGATGAGCACGTCGCGCGAGCGCATTCTCGGCTCGATAAGATCGGCGCTCGGCCGCGCGGGGCCGCTGTCGGAGCGCGATGCGTCCGTCGAGCGCGAGCGGTTGATGGAGCATCCGGTCGGGCCGCGGCCGATGCTGTCCTGGGATCCGGTCGAGCGCTTTCGCGAGCGCGCCAGGCTGCTCTCGTCTACGGTCGATGAGGTCGCGACATGGACGGATGTGCCAGGGGCCGTGGCTGCCTATCTGACCGGAAACGGGCTGTCATCGCAGATCGTGGCATGGTCCGATCTGCCGACTTGCGACTGGATCGGCGCCGGACTGTCGGTCGAATCCCGTCGAGCGTCGGGCAGCGATCCGGTGGGCATCACCGGCTGCTTCTGCGCCATCGCCGAGACGGGCACGCTGCTTTGTCTGTCCGGGACGGGGACGCCGCCTTCGACCAGCCTGCTGCCCGAAACGCATATCGCTCTGGTGCCCTGCAGCCGCATCGTGAAGACGATGGAAGATGCCTGGGCACTCGTTCGCAGCGAGCGGGCGCACATGCCGCGCGCGGCGAACTTCATCTCCGGTCCGTCGCGGACGGCCGATATCGAGCAGACGCTGGTGCTCGGGGCGCATGGGCCGTATAGGGTCCATGTCGTGCTCGTTCGAGCATAAGTCGACGCTACACATGTCGCAACGGCAGAACAGGCGTCAGGGTGCTGTACGCGCTCTTTTTTTCAGCCAGTGGCTGGTGACCCTGTGCTGGATCGTCTTTTCGCACGCAGTGCATGCAGCCCCGGACAACGCTGCCAACGAACGTCAGTTCTTTGTCTCGGGGACGATCGGTTCGTGGGTTGAGAATCTGATGTTCGTACGGCACCGGCCGGCGCATCGTGCCGTCGGCAAGTACCCTGTCGTCATGATTCATGGCGCAGCGCAGACCGGCGCTGTTTGGCTGGGTACCCCCGACGGCCGCAGCGGCTGGGCCGATTACTTCGTGGAGCATGGGCACGACGTCTACGTCGTCGACCAGCCGGGGAGCGGGCAGTCTGCGTACCACCCGTCGTACGGTGCGCTTGCTCGTCTGAGCGCAGCTCAGGTCGAGCGCATTTTTTCGAGCCCCGCACGCTTTCAAGCCTGGCCCCAGGCTGCGCGGCATACCCAGTTTCCGGGCGAAGGCTCGAACAGGGGGCTGCGCGGCGAGCCGGTTTTCGAACGCTTCTATGCGAACCAGGTGCCGTTCGTCGGGCGCGCCGCCCTGGGCGAGCGGCTGATGCGCGAGGCGGGGGCTGCACTGCTCGATCGGATCGGCCCTGCGATCCTGGTGACGCATTCGCAGTCTGGTCCGTATGGGTGGGTCATCGCCGAAGCTCGGCCGATGTTGGTCAAAGCCATCGTCGCGATCGAACCGACGGGTCCGCCCCTGCGAAATGCCGTGTTCGGAACTGCTCCCGCGCGCCCCTGGGGTATCACGGAGACCCCGCTCGCCTATGATCCACCCATCACGGATCCCAAGCAGTTGAAGGTGGTCGAGCAACCCGCACCCGACGGTCCGAATCTCGTCGCATGCATGCAGCAGGGGCAGCCCGCGCATCAGCTGACGAATCTGCGCAACATTCCGGTCATGGTGTTCGTGGCCGAGGCGTCGTATCACGCGGTCTACGATCACTGCACTGCGAAATGGCTCAGCCAGGCGGGAGTGAAGACGGATTTCGTTCGGCTCGAGGATGCCGGCCTACGCGGCAACGGCCACATGGTCATGATCGAGAAGAACAGTCTCGAGATCGCTGCACTGGTTCAGCGCTGGATCGAGTCGAACGTGCGCTGATTCAACGCCGACAACGCACTGCTGCCCTTGCGCCGCAGGCGGCGTAAGGGCGTGCGCGTGGGTTGCTATTCCGGCAACGCACGTGCTGCCATCATTACATGGGCGTGCTGTCTACTCCGGTGTCAACGCACCGGCCTTGATCAACATCCTGAGCTTCGCAGCTTCTTCGTTCATGAACTTGGCGAAATCTTCGGGGGTGCCGCCTCCGACTTCCAGTCCGAGCTGATCCAAACGTTTGCGCACGTCCGGCATGCCGAGCGCACGATTGGATTCGGCATTGAGTCTCTCGACGATTGCGCGCGGCAGTTTTGCCGGTCCGGAGAGGGCGAACCAGACGATTGCCTCGGCGTTCTTCACGCCTTGCTCTTCCAGCGTCGGCAGATTCGGCAACACGCTTTGGCGCTTCTTCGCGGCGATGCCGAGCGCCTTCAGTCGGCCGGATTTCAGATGGACTTCGGCGCTCACCGATGTCGTATGCATTGCCGTGACCTGGCCGCTCAGAATGTCGATGAAGGCGGGCGCCGTCCCCTTGTAGGGGACGTGCGTGAGTTGTGCCTTCGTGGCCGCGCGGAACAGCTCCATGCCGATATGCAGGCTGGAGCCGATGCCGGAAGTCGCCCATGTCACCTTGCCGGCATGAGTTCGCGCATATTCGAGAAGTTCGGGTACGGTGTTGGGGGGCAGCTTCGAGTTCACGACGATGATGAGCGGCGCATACCCGAAGAATATGATCGGCGTGAAATCCTCGAGGCGATACGGCGGGGCCTTGCGCAACAGGATGTTGTTGACGTTGGGCCCGGGATTCGCGGACAGCAGCGTGTAGCCGTCGGGTGCAGCCTTGGCAACGATTTCGGCCCCGACAGCGCCTCCTGCGCCGCCGCGATTGTCGACGATGTACTGCTGCCCGAGCGCCTCGGTCAGTTTGTTGGCCATCAGTCGGGCGATGATGTCGTTGGACGCGCCCGGTGCAAACGGCACGACCCATCGTACGGGTCGATTTGGATAGTCGCCGCTTTCCGCGGCCATCGTGCCGCCTGAGCTGCAAAAGGTGCATGCGACGAGCGCCAGTCGGGCGATGCGTTTCGTTGCTCCAGGCACGATCTCCTCCTTGTTTTCCGTGACTGCCGGGATGCAGGGCAAGCGCTGCATCCCGGCGGAGCGAAAGCGTAGCATGAAGCCCACCGACGGATGTGTCGTGCGCGTGCAAATGGCGCATCATTCTTGACATCGCGTACGGGCATCTTTCAGACTCGGTGAGCGTTGTCGGGTGGCCGGGAGCGGTCCGTACGCAAACGTGCGCAGCCAGGCGGGCTCGCATCCGAAGATTCGTCAGGAGGTCAGGTGGTCGCCATTGCTCGTACCGTCGGGCCGCAGCGCTTTCGCGAAAGCCATGGCCGATATTTCGAGGACTTCACGGTGGGCGACGTCTACGAACATCGACCGGGGCGGACGATTACCGAATCGGACAACATCAACTTCTCGCTCATGACAATGAACTTCCATCCGCTGCACTGCGATGCGGCGTACGGTGCGAAGAGCGAGTTCGGACGCTGCCTGGTCAACAGCGGCTTGACCATCGCGATCGTGCTTGGCATGAGCGTGGCCGATGTCAGCGCGAAAGCGATCGCCAATCTCGGCATGGACAAGCTGAAGTTGCTCGCCCCGGTATTTCCGGGCGACACGATTTACGCCGAGTCCGAGGTCATCGACAAGCGCGAGTCGAAGTCGCGCCCGACCCAAGGTGTGGTCACGGTTCGCACCACCGGACGCAAGGCCGACGGCATGGTCTTCATGACCTTCGAGCGCTCGGCGCTCATTCCGATGCGTGGTCACGGCGTGGAAGATCGAGCCGAAGCGGGAGACGCTTCGTAGCGTCGGCAGCGTCCGATATCGCCATGGCCGAAAACAATCACGCACTGCTGGATGCCGTCGATCGCTTCCTCGACAAGGAAGTGCGCCCGGTCGCGCGCAAACTCGAACAAGCCGACGAATGGCCGGCCGACATCGTGGCCAAGATGCGCGAGATGGGGCTCTTCGGCTGCATCATCGATGAACGCTACGGTGGGCTTGGGTTGTCCGCCCGGGACTACGCACAGGTCATCGAGCGGATTTCGGCAGTGTGGATGTCGGTGGCGGGCATCATCAACTCGCACCTCATCATGGCAGCCCTCGTCCAGCGCTGCGGCACCGAGGAGCAGAGGCTGCGCTACCTGCCGAGGTTCGCATCCGGAGAATTGCGCGGCGGGCTTGCGCTCACCGAGCCCGATTGCGGAACGGACCTGCAGGCCATACGCACGCACGCCCGGCGCGAAGGCGATTGCTACGTCGTGAACGGGACCAAGACGTGGATCTCCAACGGTATCCAGGGGCATTGTGTCGCCCTGCTCGTAAAGACCGATCGCGACGCCGAGCCGCGTCACCGCGGCATGAGCGCCTTCATCTGCGAAAAGGGACCCGGCTTCGCCGCCAGCCGCAAGCTCGAAAAGCTCGGCTACAAGGGCATCGACAGCGCCGAGCTCGTCTTTCAGGATTACCGCGTGCCGGCAGCCAATCTGATCGGCGGCGTGGAAGGGCAGGGTTTGAAACAAGTGTTGGGCGGCCTCGAACTCGGGCGCCTCAACGTTGCGGCACGCGGTGTCGGCATTGCCCGCGCAGCCCTGCAGGATTCGGTGCGTTACGCGCAACTGCGCCGCACGTTCGGCAAGCCGATCTGCGAGCATCAGGCCATCCAGATCAAGCTCGCGGACATGGCCACCCGCGTGGAAGCGGCACGTTTGCTGACCGAGAGCGCTGCCGAGGCTTACGATCGCGGTGTTCGCTGCGACATGGAGGCAGGCATGGCCAAGCTGTTCGCGACGGAAGCCGCGGTCGAGAACGCCATGGAGGCGATGCGCATCCACGGCGCCTACGGCTACTCGAAGGAGCTCGACATCGAGCGCTATTATCGCGATGCGCCGCTGCTCGCGATCGGAGAAGGCACCAACGAGCTGCAGCGGCTCATCATCGCGCGCCAGCTGGTCGCGCGTAGTCCGGCCTGATCGCAATCGCAGGTTGCCGTCGCCAAGGAACGTCATGTCCATCACCCTTTCCCCTGTGCTGATTGCTTTGGGCAGCATTGCGGCCTTCCTGCTCGGAATCGCCATGGCAATCTGGACGCGTCGCCCGATCATCCAGCGCCTGGAAGGCCAGAACCTTGCCCTGCAGGCACAAGTGGATGGCGTGCGCCACGAACTGTCGGCCACACAGCAGGAGAAGCAGGTACTGGAACAGGAGCTGGTGGACGTTCGGCGCGAGCTACAGTCGGGCATGAGCCGCAACGAACAACTGCGCGATCTCGTGAAGATCCACGTCGCCCGGCGTCGTGAATTCGACGAGTGGGCCGGACCCATCAAGGCTTCGCTGGGCGAGGCCGTGGGACAGGCCCTGCGCACGCTGAAGGACCAGCTGATACGGCAGGAATCCGTGCTGCAGCGTCAGGAGAAACTGGTCGCCGAAACGCAGGATCAG
>JBIKKL010000697.1:0-2888 GCA_044360365.1 Burkholderiales bacterium
CTGATCATGGGTTTCGGGGTGGCCTTGTCGCTCCAGAACCTGTTGTACTGCTTCATCGGCTGTTTCGTCGGCACTGCGATCGGTGTGCTGCCCGGCATCGGCCCGCTGGTCACGATCGCCATGCTGTTGCCGATCACCTTCAACCTTCCGCCCATCCCGGCCCTCATCATGTTGTCGGGCATTTATTACGGGGCGCAGTACGGTGGCTCGACGACATCCATCCTCGTCAACCTGCCGGGTGAAACCGCTTCGGTCATCACCTGTCTGGACGGCTACCAGATGGCGAAAAACGGACGAGCCGGGCCAGCCCTTGCCATTGCGGCGATTTCGTCGTTCGTTGCCGGCTGTATCGGCACGCTGCTGATCGGTCTGTTCGGTCCGCCGCTGGCGGAAGTTGCCCTGGAATTCGGGGCAGCCGAGTACTTCGCGCTGATGTTCATGGCACTCGTTGCGGCCGCATCGCTGGCCCACGGCGACATGGTGAAATCGCTGGCCATGGTGTTCCTCGGCCTGCTGATGGGCATCATCGGCACGGACGTGAACTCCGGCATGGCGCGCTACTCGTTCGGGCTACCCGAGCTTACCGACGGGATCGGCTTCACCGTCGTGGCCGTCGGCCTGTTCGCGATCTCGGAAATCGTGAAGAACCTGGAGAATCCCGAACCGCAGGAAGTCTTCACGAAGGAGATCAAGGGCCTCATGCCGACACTTCAAGATTTGAAGGTGTCGTTCATGCCCGTAATGCGGGGCACGGCGATCGGCGCATTCTTCGGCACACTGCCGGGCACCGGGCCAGCGGTCTCGGCCTTTGCGTCGTACATGCTGGAGAAGAAGGTCGCGAAGGATCCGAGCATCTTCGGCAAGGGCGCGATCCAGGGTGTTGCGGCGCCGGAAGCGGCGAACAACGCCGCTGCGCAAACGGCCTTCATCCCGACGCTGACGCTGGGGATTCCCGGCAGTGCGACGATGGCGCTGATGCTGGGCGCGCTGACCATCCAGGGCATTGCTCCCGGACCGCAGGTGATGACCTCCAAGCCCGATCTGTTCTGGGGCCTCATCGCCAGCATGTGGATCGGCAACGCGATGCTCGTGATCCTGAACCTGCCGATGGTCGGCATCTGGGTCAAGCTGCTGAAGGTGCCATACCACTGGCTGTTCCCGTCGATCATCATGTTCTGCGCGATCGGCAACTTCAGCATCAACAACAGCGCCATGGACGTATACCTCTGTGCCTTGTTCGGCATCCTGGGTTACGTACTCGTCAAGCTGCAGTGCGAGCCGGCGCCGTTGATTCTCGGCTACGTGCTCGGTCCGCTGATGGAAGAGAACCTGCGGCGCGCCCTGCTCATCTCGCGCGGCGATCCGACGGTCTTCTTCACCCGGCCGATCGCAGGCACCTTCATGGTGCTCTCGATCCTGCTGATCATCATCATGATCCTGCCGGCCATCCGCAAGAAGAAGGAACAGGCCTACGAAGAAGGCGGCTGATCTTCGATCACGCGTGAGCCGCCCGGACGAACGTCGAACGACGTTTCGTCCGACGCGGGACAGCACCACGCAAGTCCTGCTGCCGGGTTGCCCGGTATCGCTGTAAGCAGGATGAAACCAGGAAGCCTGTCCGAACTCGGACAGGCTTCTTTCTTTTGGCGGCTCGTTTTGTCCGCCTCGTCTACATCCGCCCAGAGATCGCTTCGTCATCGGGCTGCGGACATCCCCATGCGTTGGGCGATAATGAGCGGCGACACCCCATCCAAACGGACCCACGCATGACCACGAACGCAAGTGAAGCTCTTGTGCTGTGCCGTCTCGACAACCGCGGCGATGCAGGCCAGGTCGCCTACGTGACGGTGAACAATCCAGCCAAACGAAATGCCCTCGGCATCCCCGGCAAGCAGGCGATTGCCTCGACATTCGACAAGCTTGCGCGGGACGAAACCGTCCGGGTGGTTGTAATCACCGGCGCAGGCGACAAATCCTTCATCGCCGGTGCCGACATCCACGAGATGAAGGATCTCGATGCGGAGCACGCCGCGATCGAGCACGGCCTCACCCATGTCGCCAACGAATCCATTCGGCAGTGCCCCGTGCCCGTCATCGCGCGTGTCAACGGCTATTGCTTCGGCTTCGGCATGGAACTGGCCGCCGCCTGCGACATGCGCATCGGCGTGGACACGGCGAAGTTCGGCATGCCGGAGGTACGCGTCGGCATTCCGTCGGGGATGGAAGCCAATCTGCTGCCGGCCCTGATCGGCTGGGGCAAGGCCGCCGAACTCGTGCTTACAGGCGACATCATCGATGCCCGCGAGGCTTACGAATGCGGGTTTCTGCAGAAGCTCGTCAATGCCGCAGACCTCGACGCCGCGGTCGAGAAGATGGTGGGCTCGATCCTGCTCGGCGGCCCGCGCGCGATTCGACTGCAGAAGCGACTGCTGCGCGACTGGGAGCGCCTGTCCATCAGCGACGGCATCCTTGCCGGCATCCGCGCCTGCGTCGAAGCCCGCAGCACCGACGAACCGCGCCGCATGATGGAAGCCTTCCTCAACCGCAAGAAGCACTGACCCTGGGTCGACCCCGGGGTCGACTCAGAGTCGGGGCGGGGTCAACGAAGCGCGTGGCGCGCGTTTGGTGCATGCCGAAGGGCGCGCCGCTCATCTCAGTTTTTGTTCACGACACCTTCACAGGAGCAGGTCATGAAGTCATTTCCCGTTGAAACGGTCCGCAACCAGACCCTCGAAATCCTGCTGCGCTGGGGCATGAGCGAAGCGCATGCGCAGACCACCGCGGATCTCATGACCGAAACCGATCTGCGCGGCGTGGATTCGCACGGCATCTCGATGTTGCCGAGCTACGAAGAGCAGCTGAAGTTGAAGCAAGTCAATCCGCGCCCG
>JBIKKL010000698.1:0-2887 GCA_044360365.1 Burkholderiales bacterium
GAGACCCACCTCGGCCAACGTGCTTGCACCGGTCGACAGGATGGCGCTCAACTTCTTCGAGCCGATGTACTCGAGCATCGGCAGATTGGTGACCTCGGCCGATCCGATCTTGATCGCCGTGACCTTCAGCGTGTCGGCAAGCAGATCCACGCTGTCGAAGTCGAAGGCGGTGCATAGAAAGGGCTGGTGCAGCGTTGCGCAGTATGCCTTCAGCTCAAGCAGCGCTTCGCCCGAGAGCTCCAGTGCCTTGCACAGTTCGAGCTGTCCGCCTTCGTCGCCCGTGTTCTCGATCTGGTATTGGGCCTTGCCCGCGTAGCGGCTGATCTCCTTCTCGGCGTTGAAGGCCTGGAACTTCACGATATCCGCGCCGGCATCGCGCGCGACATCGACCATGCGCCGCGCCAGGGCCGTATTGCCGTTGTGGTTCACGCCGACCTCGGCAATCACCAATGTGCGGTCGGGCAGCGAGAAGTCGAAGTCTGCGGATTCGAAGTGCATGCATTCAAGCCTAACGTCTGTAAAGCGGAAAATAATCCGACGATGCTGCCGCTGCCCCGCTGCGCGCCTCGTGACTGCGCTTCAGGTCGCATAGTTCGCGGTAGACATCCGCATTCAGAATACGGCCGTAAGTATAGAGCGGGGTACGCCCCCCTCCGAACGACGATTTGAAGCGCAACAAGCTGTCATTTTCATCGGATGAGACGCCGCCACCCAGATGATAGCGAGCGCAGCCCCGGCCCTTGGCCCAAAGCATCGTTTCGTACATCAGCAGATTGTTGGGCCGCAGTGCAAGCCAGCGCTCGTCGGATGCGCCGAAATGATAGTAAGCGGTGCGCTCGTCGTAGATCAGCAGATACGCTGCCGCCACTTCGTCGCCGAGACGAGCAAAGAAGAGTGCGCTTCCTTCCTCTCCGAGCTGCTCGACACACTCCCTGAAGTACGCATCGGGGAACAGCCATCGCTGCGCTGCCCCCACGCGCGCCATCGTCGCGAGATAAAGCCGCTGGAACACCTCGAGCGCGGCTCGATCCGGAGCGACCCGGCCGACTTCGACGCCCTCACGACGTGCACGCTGAATGCTGCTGCGCGTACCACGGCTGACCGCTGACCACAGCTGCTCGATGGACGGCGAGAGATCGATGACGACGACCTCCTTGGTCGGCACAGGATCCGCGATGCCGCTGGCCTGCACCGCCTCGGCATTGCCGAGCAACGGATGCAAGCACACGAACTCGGCCGGGAGCCCCTCGGCGACACCCCAGGCACGCAAGTGCGCGTCGAAGTCGCGCAGCAGTTGCGCACTGCCTTCACGCTCCGGATGCGCAAGCAACGGACCACCGAAGCCGTAAGGCGTTGCGATGTCCTCGTAGCGTCGCGTCGCCTTCGCCTGCGTCAGAAATGCGAGATCGTCGAGCGCGCGACGCACGAAGGCATGCATCACGATGTTGCCATCTCGTTCCATGACGGCGAGCATCGGCCGCTGCCCATACGTATGCTCGTATATGCGACCGTAGCCCGGCGTGTAGTGCACATCGCGCAAGTGCGTCGGATATCGGTGCACGATCTCCATCCACGCGTCGGCGTCGGGTCCGTCGGCTTGCAGCACTCGAAAGCTCATGGATCGATCAGTGCCGAGCCGTCGTCCAACCACTTCGCCGTCAGGTGCGAATCCAGCCGCAGGCGCCGCAGGATGTCGCAGGTTCGTTCGGCACAGCAGCCATCGCCGTAAGGATTGCGGCAAGTGGACAGGCGATCCCGGAACTCAGGATCGTGCAAGGCACGCTCAATCGCATTCTCGATCGCCTGTCGGTCACACGGAACATCGATGACATTTCCGGCGCGCGTCCGTCGGTGTTGACGCGTACCGACGTTGACGACCGGAACGCCGAACGAAGGGGCCTCGAGGATACCGCTCGACGAGTTCCCCACCACGACGGCCGCTTCGCGCATGAGACTCAGATATCGCAGCTGACCGAGATGAGGCACAACGCGCAGGTTCGTGCGCGGCTGCCAGGATACCAATGCCTCGACGATCGCCTCGTAGCCGCTGTCGGTATTGGGATAGGTGAACACGGTCTGCAAACCGAGCGCCGTCAGTGCAGCGAGTGTCTCGCGCACCTGCGAACCGGCTTTGACAGCCTCGTCGGTCACCGAATGCTGTGTGGCAAGTACGATGGGACGATCGACATCGAGATCGAGTTCGTCACAAAGGGCTTCGCGCGATATCGGCACGAGCGCCAGAATGACGTCGAGCGTCGGTTCGCCGACCTGAAAGATGCGCGCTGCCGATTCGCCCATGCTGCGCAGACGCTCGCTGCTCTCGTCGCACGTCGTCAGATGCACATGAGCGAAGCTCGTGATCGCATTTCGGATGGGGTCATCGATGGTGCCGGTCCGATCGCCGCCTGACATATGGACGACAGGAACATTGAGATGTGCCGCGGCCATCGCTGCAGCCAACATTTCGCCTCGATCCCCTTGCAGCAGAAGGACGTCCGGTCGAATGTCGTCGAGGACTCCGGTGGTGCCCACCACCGCATGCCCCAACGATCGCGCCATGGCGGCCCCGGTACCTGCTTCCGGAAAGACCGGCAGACGATGCAATGCCCCGAAAGCGTCGGCCTGGATCTCGTCGAGACTGGATCGAAACTGCGGCGCAAGGTGCATGCCGGTCACGAGCAGATGCAGTTCGAGCTCTGGAGAATTCGCGATGGCTCGAAACACCGGCCGCATCGCACCGTACTCGGCGCGGCTGCCGGTAACTGCGAGCACGACACGCCTGGCGCTCACCGGGTGATGCCTCCCCGGCGGTCGAGCCCCCGCTGAATCACGAACTCTGCCCACGCGAGATCCAGCGGCGTATCGACGTCGATGGAGCCGATCTCAT
>JBIKKL010000699.1:0-2881 GCA_044360365.1 Burkholderiales bacterium
TGCCGCCACTTCCGATGAATGACTTCAGGAGATCCTCATGAAAACGAATGAAGGTACTGTGGACCGCGTGTTGCGTGTGGTGGTGGGATTGACATTGATCGCCCTGTCCGTCACCGGAACGGTAGGCGCTTGGGGATACATCGGCATCGTTCCGCTGCTCACCGGTGCCATAGGGTTTTGCCCGCTGTACACCGTACTGGGTATCAACACCTGCGCCACGCGTCGCTGATCCACCACCGAGCACCCGTCCAGGAGATCCGATCATGAACAACCCCAGCGCCCTGCACGTCGAAGGCTTCTTCGACCCCGCCACCTGGACGGTCAGCTACATAGTGCTCGACGAGGCCACCAAGCGCTGCGCGCTGGTTGACAGCGTGCTCGACTATGACCCGAAGTCTGGGAGAACCTCACACGCCAGCGCCGACGCGCTGATCGCCCGCGTGCGCGAGCTTGGTGCCACGGTGCAGTGGATCCTGGAGACGCACGTGCATGCCGACCACCTGTCGGCTGCTCCCTATCTGAAGCAAGCGCTCGGCGGACAAATCGGTATCGGACAGCACATCACCACCGTGCAGAAGGTGTTTGGCAGCCTGTTCAACGCCGGCAGTGACTTCGCCCGCGATGGCCGCCAGTTCGACCACCTGTTCGCCGACGGCGAGTCCTTTTCCATCGGTAACCTGAATGCCCGCACCATGCACACACCCGGCCACACGCCGGCATGCATGACCTACGTGGTCGAGGACGAACGCAAGACGGCGGCCTTCGTTGGCGATACGTTGTTCATGCCCGACTACGGGACGGCGCGCTGCGACTTCCCCGGTGGCGATGCGCGCACGCTCTTTCGAAGCATCAACAAGGTGTTGAGCCTGCCGCCCGAGACGCAGCTGTACATGTGCCACGACTACCAGCCCGGCGGGCGTGAGGTGCAGTACGTCAGCAGCGTGGCCGAGCAGCGAGAGCAGAACATTCACGTTCGCAACGGCATCAGCGAGGAAGAGTTCGTGGTCATGCGCCAGGCTCGTGACGCCACGCTGGCCATGCCCACGCTGATCTTGCCCTCCGTGCAGATCAACATGCGGGCGGGCGAGTTGCCGCCTGCCGAATCCAATGGCATTCGCTACATCAAGATCCCGGTCGACGCGGTCTGAACACTTGTGTGAATCCAAGCCCGTTCCCATTGCCCATCAGGAGACAAGCATGGAAATCAAGAAAGTCAGCAACGACTTGTCGGTGTCCGGTCAGATCCAGTTGCCCGACGTGTCGGAGATTGCCCGCCTAGGCTTCAGATCGTTGATCTGCAACCGCCCTGACGCAGAGAGCGCTGACCAACCGACCTATGCCGAGATTGAACAAGCCGCACGCAACTGCGGCCTGCAGGCGCGAGCCTTGCCGGCCATGACCGGTAAGGTGACCGATGAGCAGGGCCGTGAGTTTGGTCAGATGCTCGACGAACTCCCCAAACCGGTTCTGGCCTATTGCCGGTCGGGCATGCGCTCGATCACGATGTGGGCGCTGTCGCAGGCGCCGCACCAGAGTGCACCGCACCTCCTTGAAGTGGCCACCAAAGCCGGCTACGACCTGAAGGGCGTGGTGCGGCGCATCGTCAATCAGGGCAAGACGCCCGTTGAGGTCAGCGACGCTTCCCATGACATCGTGATCATTGGCGGCGGGGCTGCCGGTATCTCCGTGGCGTCCAGTCTCCTGGCCCGACAGCCCGGTCTTGATATCGCGATCATCGACCCCGCGGATACGCACTACTACCAGCCGGGCTGGACCATGGTGGGCAGTGGCGTCTTCGATCAAGGCACCACCGCACGTTCCATGGCGGCGCTGATCCCGCGAGGCGTGCACTGGATCAAGTCGGCCGTGGCCGCGTTCGAGCCCGAGCAGAACTCGGTTCTGCTCGATGGCTGTCGGGTGGTGAAGTACCAGCAGCTGGTGGTCTGCCCGGGCTTGAAGCTGGACTGGGATGCCATCCCGGGGTTGTCGGACACCTTGGGTCGCAATGGCGTGACGTCCAACTACCGCTTCGACCTTGCGCCGTACACCTGGGAGTTGGTGCAACAGTTGCGTGGTGGACAGGCGTTGTTCACGCAACCCCCCATGCCGATCAAGTGTGCCGGCGCTCCTCAGAAGGCCATGTACCTGTCAGCCGACCATTGGGGGCGCAAGGGCGTTCTCAAAGACATCCAGATCGAGTTCTGCAATGCCGGTGCTGTGCTCTTTGGCGTGGCCGACTATGTGCCTGCGCTCATGGAATACGTGAAGCGCTACGGCATCTCGCTGAACTTCGCGCACACCTTGACGGCCATCGATGGCCCGGGCAAGACCGCCACCTTTAGCAAGGCGCTGCCTGATGGCAGCCGACAGACGGTGGTCAAGGCCTTTGACATGATCCATGTGGTGCCGCCGCAGAAGGCGCCTGACTTCGTTCGCGCCAGCCCGTTGGCCGACGCCGCTGGGTGGGTCGATGTGGACTCGGCAACACTTCGCCACAAGAAGTACGAAAACGTCTACGCACTGGGAGACGCAGGCAACACCACCAACGCGAAGACCGCAGCGGCAGCCCGCAAGCAAGCGCCGGTGGTCGCACACAACCTGCTAGCCTCGCGCGGCCTAATCAAGGGCACTGCCCGATACGACGGCTATGGTTCGTGTCCGCTCACCGTGGAGCGCGGCAAGATCGTGCTGGCGGAATTCCTCTACGGCGGCAAGGTGGCACCCAGCTTCCCGAAGTGGTTGATCGATGGCACGCAGCCTTCCCGGCTGGCTTGGTACCTCAAGGAGCGAGTGCTGCCGCCCCTGTATTGGGACGGGATGCTCAAGGGGCGCGAGTGGATGGCGCAACCCGAGATGGTGGGCTGATCATCACAATCACACC
>JBIKKL010000394.1:0-4972 GCA_044360365.1 Burkholderiales bacterium
CGAAAAGCCAGTCGTTCGTAGTCGGCTTCGTCTTGCGCGACGAGTTCTGCCATCCCGACGCCGTGGGCGATGCTTGCCCCGCATCGCGCGACCGTCGTTCGGCCTGGCAGTGTCAGCACGGGCAGGCCTGCGTAGTAGGCTTCGGCCGCGGTCGTGTGCGCGTTGTAGTCGAACGTGTCGAGGAAGAGGTCGGCGTGTCGTTGTCTGGCCAGGTGCGCCGCGCGATCGATGCGGTCGGCGAAAACGAGCCGCCGCGGATCGACGTCGTGGGCCTGAGCCAATGCACGCAGGTTGCGCTCGATCGCCTCGTCGCGCAGGAGCCACAGCACGCTCCCGGGCACCTGCCGCAACAGCCGCATCCAGATCGAGAAGGCGCGCGGTTCGATCTTGTACGCATTGTTGAAGCAGCAGAAGACGAATCCGGTACTGGGCAGTCCGCACTGTTCGCGTGAAGGCGGGCCTGCAAGTGCAGGTGGGGGGGCGTCATAGCAAAGCAGGGTACGGGGCAGATACACGAGCCGCTCCAGCCATTGGGAAGCGTGCTCCGGAGGCGTTGCGACAGCGTCGGTCACGAAGTAGTCGATCCACGGCGCGTGCAGGCTGGCCATGTATCCGAGGTAGGCGACTTGTATCGGCGCGGGGCGCAGTGCGAACACTTCCGGGCGTGCGTAATCCGTATAGCCGCCGACATCGACGAGGATGTGGATGCCATCGTCGCGGATGCGTTGTGCGATTTCCTGGTCGCCCGTCCCGTAGCATTCGCGCATGTGGTCGCAACTGCGGCGGAATCGCTCGGCGACGGCGCCGGCATCGTACGGATTGAGCGCGTAGCCATACACCGTGACCCGCGTGCGGTCGTGCTGTTCCAGGATCGGCGGACACAGGGTTGCGCCGGGATGATTGCGAAACTTGGTCGAGACGTAGCCGATACGCAGCGGTTCATGGCTACGCCGCGCTGTGGCAATCGGTCTGCGGGTCAGATGAGCGATCGATGCTTCGACGCGATGGGCGACGGCCTGTGCGAGCGCGCGACGGACGTCGTCGGCGACAGGCAGCGACGTGCCGGCAAAGGGCAGCGACCATTCGCAGATTGGATCCCCGCGCGCGACCCCCTCGCGCACGAGTGCTTCAAAACGTGACAGGAAGACCGTCCGGTCGGTCCAGTCGCCACGCGCCAGACGGTCCACGCCGCGCGTCAAATGGATGGCACGCGGATCAGGCGCCGCGTCGACAGCATGCGTCCAGCCCTGACGCAGGTCTTCCCCGGCGGCGTTCCATGCTTGTCGCTGGATCTGCGCGAAGCGCGCCAGATCCGCTGCCCGTGCCGCGGCAAAACTCGCGCTGGCTTCCTCGAATCGACCCAGACACGCAAGGGCAACGCCATGATCGACATGGGCGCCGACGTGACGGTGCTCGATGCCGAGGAGCGATGTGCAGGCTTGCGCGGCATCGGCGTAGCGGTCCAGGGCAAGCAGCGCCTTGGCGGCATTCGCAAGGGCAGCAGCGTCTCGTGCGTTTGCGCGAAGGAGGACAGTGGTGTCGTGCAATGCGTCCTCGAACCGCTGAGCGGACAAGTGCATCGCGCTTCGGTTGAGCCGGGCCGTGCGGTTGCCGGCGTCGAGCGCCAACGCGGTATCGTAGTGCTCGAGCGCAGATGGTCCGTCGCCGGACTGTTCGAGCAGCATGGCGACGTTGACATGCGCATCGACATTGCGGGGTTGTCGTGCCAGCAATTGCCGCAGACCGACCAACGCCTCGTCGGTGCGTCCGATCGAAGCCAGCAGGGTGGCGCGCCCGTTCGCGGCTCGATCATGATCCGGCTGCAGCGCAAGGGCGCGCTCGAAAGCGGCCAGGGCGGCATCGATCCGCCCCAGCATGTGTTCGACGGCACCGAAAAGAAACCAGTGCTCTGCACCGGCACTTGGGTTGCAGCAAAGCGAGGCGAGGAGCGAATGCGCTTCGGACAGACGGTTCGATCGCAACAGACCAATCGCCTGGGCGAGCTGCGGGTCCGACGCACTCGCGGTCATGAAGATAGTCCGGTCACGCCGCGATTTCGCAACGGAAGTCCTCGAACTTGCCCGAGGGGTGGCGAGCGAGGGTATCGCAATAGCGGAAGGTCACGTCGTAGGGGTAGCCGAGACGGCCATGAATGACATCCCTCATATGCGCTTCCTCGTTCGGGGCGAGCGGCCGATCGACGACGAGCCGTGCTTCGATGCGTGTCGGCGCAACCTGCGCGAACTGATACTGGCGTATGCACGTGATGGCCGCAAGCGACTTGGCACCGATGCGGGGAAAGCGGCGGCGTCCGTCGGGGAGTACCAGCATGTTGCGCACGCGACCGACGATGGACTTCAGAACGGGCAGGCCTCTGCCGCAGCGACAGGGCTCGCCGACGGTCGCGTAGTCCCCGAGCTCGTAGCGCACGAGCGGCATCTCGAAATTGTGCAGATCGGTGACGACGATGCGACCGGTTTCGCCCGGGCGACACGGTGTCCCGTTGCCGTCGAGCACTTCGACCAGCACGCATTCGGACTGCACGTGATAGCACTGCGCATCAGGACATTGCAGCGCGATGCAGCCCATTTCCTGCGCGCTGTACATGTCGGTGAGTTCGACCTGCCATGCCGTGCGCAACTCGTCGCGCAGCTCGTCCGACAAGGCTTCGCCGAAGGTCAACACGCCCGTCAAAAACGAGAGCTCGATACCGCGGTCGAGCGTATGACGGGCAAGCGCGGACAGGTTGGACGGATAGCTCAACAGGTAGTCGGGCCGCTCGGTGAGGAGCCATCGACATTGGGCATCGAGATCCGCATGGACGCCAAGCTGTACGCCGGGCCCCGTGCCGAACACCGTACCCGCCGAGAATCCCCAACTCGCATGCGAGCCTTCTTCGCCGGCGATGCGTATGGCGGCGAACTTGCCTTCCAGTCTGCGCCGATGCCAAAGGTGATCCCGCAGCGTCAGCGCATGCCAGTAGACCTGCTTCAGATCGTTGGTGCGCACCTTCACCGGCGTGCCGGTGGAGCCGGAGGTGTATTGATCGCGGCCCGCGCCGTGGCTTGTGAGCGGATGCCGGCTGACCATGGCTTCGAAATGTGCCTGCAGATCGCGGCGGGTGGTGATGGGCAGGCGCCGCAGAGCGTCGAGCGACATCGCAGCTCCCGCGACATACCCGCTCGTCCGCAGGCGTTCTGCTTGCCACGGCACCGACGCGTTCGCGTGCTGCAGGAGCAGGCCGAGCTGCATCAGTTGTGCGTCGAGGAGCTTCTGCGGCGACCACCATTGAGCTTCTTCGAACTGCTGCTGCAGGGCGAGCAGGAGCGCGGCGTGATCCGAAACGATGGCCGGCCACACGATGCCCGCGACGGCGCTGAGTGGTACCCGGGTATCGACTTCGGCAATCATGGGTCGGCGTGCCACGACGCGAGGTCGAGCTCCAGCACGATCCAGTGATCGATGGCCGGGTCGCCGAAGCTGTGGCGCTTCATGTTGCGTCCGACTTTGGTGTAGCCGAAGCGCCGCACGAACCATTCGATGTTCGCCGGGATGTCGGTCTGCGTGATGACCCGGGTCATCCCTCGCGCCTTCATTTCCTGCAGCCGCGCGCATTGCAGCAGATACCCGATGCCCCGACCGCGCATCCGGCGGCGGACGGCGAAGCTGCCTGTTTCGCATGCCGTGCGCGAGTGGACGAAGTAGCTTGCGACACCCACGACTTCGGTGCCGATTTCCGCGACGAACGTATGCTCGACGACCAGCTCGCTCACTTCCGGCTCCGGGATCTCGGCGCTCGGCGCGACGGGAACCATGTTCGCTTCGTCGAGCAGGGAGAGCACTGCGTCCATGTCGCTCGCCCGCATCTTGCGCACGGAGGGGCACGCTGGCTCGGCGGGCGCTTGTTGTACTTGCATGGTCGCGGCCTTAGTCGGGCACGAGGCAGACGAAATCTTCGTATTTGAAGTTCGCGCTGCGGGCGATGAATGCCACCGGGGTCACGGTGATCCGGAACGGGTATCCGAAGCCCTCACGAATGGCGTCGATCAGGAGGTCGGTCTCCTGCGGCTGCAGGGGGCGCGTGCAAACGAGCCGTACTTCGATGTGATCGAGTGCGTGCTGCACCATCTGCAACTGACGCACCGGCAGCGCAAAACCCCATTTCGATAGCGAGAAGTACGGCCAGTGGCGCGTGCCGTCGGGCAGCTTCACCATGTTGCGTCGACGGCCCAGAATGCGTTCGAGCACCGGCAGCCCTCGGCCGCAGGGACAGGGCGTGCCGACTTCGGCGTAGTCGCCGATGTCGTAGCGGATGAGCGGCATCATGAAATTGTGCAACGTCGTCACGACGACGCGTCCGATCTCGCCGGGGGCGCACGGCCGGTCGGCATCGTCGAGCACTTCGACGATGAGATTTTCCGACTGCACATGATAGTGCTCGTGCTCCGGGCATTGCAGCGCGATGTAGCCGACTTCTTCCGCGCTGTACATGTCGATCAGCGGGACGTTCCATGCGCGCCGGCACAGATCGCGCAGTTCCGGTTCGACGAGTTCGCCGAAGGTGCGTGCTTCCAGCAGGCCCGGTAAGGCGAGACCGCCGTCGATCGAGCGCAATGCAAGCGCGCGCAGATTGGAAGGATGCGTCAGCAGATAGCCGGGCGCTTCCCGCTGCAGCCAGTGCAGTTGCGCATCGATGTCCGCCCGGATGTTGAGTCCGGCGCCCGGGCCGGTGGGATAGGCAACTTCGCTCGATGCGCCCCATCCGGAAACAGGGCCGTCGTCGATGCCGGCGCGGATCACCGCATGCTTGCGCGTAAGGTCACGACCGTGCCAGCGGTGATCCCTCAGGTTGAGCGCGCCCCAGAAGAAATGCGTGATTTCGGTGCCGAAGAAGCGCAGCGGGGTGCCGATCGAACCGGAGGTATAGCCTTCGAGTCGGCGACCATGGTCCGCGGGCGGACGCGAAGACTGC
>JBIKKL010000332.1:0-5659 GCA_044360365.1 Burkholderiales bacterium
ATGATTGAACATCGGCCCGGTGCGTGATGGGTAGCCGGGTGTAGCGATCCCGATCGATGGGGCTACGGTCCGAATAGCCGGCCTCGATCAGGCGTCTCGCGTAGAAGGGGGCGGTTTCGACCGCGTGCCTGAGCACCGCATCGAGTTGGCGCAACTGTTGACGTTCGATCTCTTCGCGCGGCCACCATTGCGAGCGAGCGAGCTGGTACTGCATGGCCAGCATGGCCGCACCGACCTTGGGCGGGATGGCGGGCCACCCGATGCCGGGGACGGCGCTGCGGGGGATGGGCGTCGGCGAGGGGATGAGCGGCTCCGGGCAGTTGTGTAAGGACCGGGCCGCAGCAAGTCAAATTGGTGCCGGCGAAATCTGGTTGACCGTGCCAGTGCGTGTAAATCCGGCTGCGCCATTGACCAGCGTGGAGCCGAAATCCTTGATCGAATACGACACGCCTGCACGCGACGCCATCGAGCCCGCGAAGAAGCCCTGGATGTTGGCGGTACAGGCCGAGCAGCCCGAAGCCGAGACGTTGCTCGTCGTGCCGCCGAAGCCGGACCCTGAAATCGGCAGATTCGTTGCTGCGACCGAAAAGGTTCTGGAGGCGGCAGTGACCCCGAGGTTCACGTCGACCGTACCTGAACCGAACCAGGCGGTGAGCGAGCCGCTGTTCAGGAAACCGGGGGCACCGCCGCCGGTGGCATCGGTCGGCGCCGTACCTCCGATCAGCGTATACGTTGCGCCCAGACCCACGAACGCGGTTTGCAATGCGGCCATGTCCGAGGCCGACGTCGGCGTTCCGTAGACGCCGTGGAAGCTGAGATTGCCCGACAGCACGGAGTTCGAATAGGTGCCTGTACCGCCGAGCGTACCGTTGCTCCACCGAGCCCAGCCGATGACATCGTCGCGAGCGGCATTGCTGACGGCGGCCGTGCCGATCGTGGTGTTGCCGCCGGCATTGATCGCAGCCAACGCGTTCGTGCCATCGATCGTCCCTGTGGTACCGAGATGTTTGAACGCGTCGCTGTTGTTCACGGGGGGCGCATTGTCGATGGCACCGGCAAAATTGAGCGCGATGCCCGCTCCGGTCAGGAGTGGTACGGTGCTCGTCTGGGTAAACGTCCCTGCGCCCGAGATCCCGTTGCCGGTGTCCGTGTCCAGGATCCGATAGCCCAAACCGGCTCGTTCGGCACTGGCCCCGGAGAAGAATCCCTGGACGTAGGCATAGCATCCGGAGGCGCATGCGATTTCGGGCCCGCCACTGAGCGAGCGGACGACCCGCAACAAGCCACCGAACGCTGCAGGATTATTGAATGCTTCGAAATCGGAGGTCAGCACGGACGATGTCCCGCCCGTTGTCATCATGTGGTAGCGGGTCAAGGAGGGATCGGCGAACGCAACGCTCAGATCGACACCCACCCTACGGCTCTGAAAATCGACGGCGAGTGATCCGCTCAAGGTGCCGAGCCCGAGCGAGCCGTTGTCGGCGGTCGCTTTGGTCGCACCGAGCAGGGAGTACTGTGCGATCACCGGCGTGCTGGGCAAGCTGGCGAGAGGAGCACCGAATGCGTAGTGCAGGCCCTGGCTCGACGATAGGGTGGTGGCACCTACCCCGGAGCCCTCGCCGCCATCGACTATCACGGAGCCGTTGCTGAATCGCCCGTAGCCGACGATGCTGTCGAAGCCGGATTCAGCGATCGTCGCCGTGCCTTGTTGTGTAAGGACCGGGCCGCAGCAAGTCAAATTGGTGCCGGCGAAATTGATCATGTGCCCGGACGCGTTCAACGACGCCGTGCCTTCGCCGCCGAAGATGTCCGGGGCAAACGTGTTGCCGTTGTTGTCGAAGCCGGAGACGACCGCGACCGCCGTCGATGGGGTGAGCAGCGTGGCTTGGGCTGCCGACTGGGTCGTGGTCACGGCGCCGTAGGCGTATTCCGTCACGAGGAACTCTTCGTCGACCTCAAAGCGTTCCCGTATGCGGTAGCTGAATCCGGCGCGTGCAGCATTGGTGCCTGCGAAGAAGCCGCGGATTTCGGTGCGGCACCCGCCCGACCCGGTACATGCCTCGCCCGCGATGCCGGTCGTCGGAACGCTGAACCCGGCAAACGAGGCGTTGCTCTGCGGGTCGAGCATCGAGATCTGGGAACTCGACACGTTGTAGATGCCGCCGCTCGACGTGACGCGAAAGCCCCAATCGGACGATGCGAAGTGCACTTTGAAGTCGACGCCGACCTTGCCGCTCGCGAAGTCGACCGAGAGAATCGGCTGCCCGGTCCCTTGGGCGGCAGTGACGGTGCCGAGTCCGGACAGGTGGGTGGCCGTCGCGCTCGTGGATCCCAGCAGTGAGTAGGTTGCAGTCGGGGTGCTGCCCGAGGCGAGCGCGGAGATCTGCGTAGAGGCCGTCGGTGCGCCGAATGCGACATGCAGACCATTGCCCAGGCTGGTCGGACCGGCACCCTCGCCGCCATCCAGACTGGCCGTGCCGTTCGCGAGTCGACCGAAGCCGATGACTCCGTCGT
This sequence comes from Burkholderiales bacterium, assembly GCA_044360365.1. Classification (GTDB taxonomy): domain Bacteria; phylum Pseudomonadota; class Gammaproteobacteria; order Burkholderiales; family WYBJ01; genus WYBJ01. The sequence goes on from JBIKKL010000332.1 coordinate 2,515, forward strand.
AGCCGGACTGCGCGAACGTGGCCGAGCCCACCGAGTAGGACATGGTGCCGCTGGGGAAGGTGTCGTTCGTCCCCGTGAAGGCAGTCAGCCGATTCGAGGTGTCGAGCGATCCGGTGCCCGTGCCGACGAACGTCTCGTAGAACGAACCGTCATGCGGGGCGGCGAATGCCGCACTGAGGGGGCTGACGGATGTCGTGAGCGCCGATCCCGCGACGGCGGGGCCGGTTGCGACGGCGCCGTTGACCTTGAGCGTGCCGTCGGTAATGCGATACGTGAAGCCGGCCCGGGATGCGTTGTCTCCAGCGAAAAATCCGAGTATGTCGGTTCCCGCGCAACCGTCGTTCATACATGCGTTGCCCGACACCGCCGTAGTCGGAACGGCGAGCACGTTGGCGAAGACACTCGGTGCGCTGGCGCCCAGCAGGCGCACTTCCGACCCCGTCACATCGAGGATTCCGCCGGTCGTCGTGACCCGATAGGCGTGATCGGTGAAGGAGACTGTGAAGTCCGTGCCGACGCGACCGCTGGCAAAGTCCACGGCGAGGATCGGTTGCCCGACCCCTTGAGCCGCTGCAACCGTGCCGAGACCGAGCGAGCCGTCGGAGGACGTGGCCTGTGTCGCGGCCATCAGGCCGTAAGTAGCGACGGCAGAAGTCGGCATCGTGGGCGTCGGCGTGCCGAAGACCGCGTGGAACCCCTGGTCGGCACCGACCGTCACCTGCTGCGCAGCGCTGCCTCCGGGCGTGACCGAGAACGTGCCGTTGCTCCAGCGCGCGACGCCGATCGTGTTGTCGAACGAGGCGTCGTGGACGGTGGTTGTTCCCTTGGCATAGGCCGTGCCGCTGCTCGGGTCGGTGAATGCGGTGAGCTGATTGCCGTCGAGCGTTGCATTGCCCGTCGAGACATTGAGGTTCGCCCCCCCGTCCCAGACGAAAGAACCGATATGCGTAGCAGGCTCGACCGGCGGGGTGGTCGATTCGCCGGGCGTCGCTGCGTTGGAGCCTTCCCCCGCGACCACTTCGCGTTTCGGCTCTGGCGCCTGTGTGCCTTCGTTCGTTCCTTGCGGGGAGAGCACGGGCTTTTGAAGCTGGACGATCGGCAGCGATTTCGAGTCGGCGACGTAGGCCGACTGTCCCTGTTCGATGATGAAGGTGCCCGCATCGTTCGTCAGCGCGATGCGCCCGCCTCCGACCGAGACATTCAAGCTATTGCCCACTTGGGCTATGTACTCGGTGCCGCGGATGCCGATGGTTGCCGTCTGGGTGCGGACGCGGTAACTGTCGTTGTTGGATCGTCCGATCACGCCGGTAATGGTGCGCAGACCGCCGCGCAGCAGGCTGAAGAACCCCTTCTCGGATCCGTCGGCGGTGCCGCGAAACGCGTATTCGTCGATGCGAAAGGCCGTGCGCGGCTGCAGGGAAACGAGGGCGCCGTCCCGGAATTTGAGCTGGACCCGGCCTTGTTCGGTGTTGACCGTGTCGCCTTCGTTGATGTCCGCTCCCCGGGCGAGCGTGCGTACCCGTCCATCCGCCGTGGTGGCGCTGGCCTGCCCCGCCGCGAATTGGACGCGGGCAACTTCCGCTGCGAAGGCGCTCGCAGGGAAAGCTGCCGAGATGGCCAGGGCCAGCGTGGCCTCCTGCGTCAGGGTCCAGCGTGGGTTGCGAACCATCTTTCCGTCTCCTTCGTTCCCGCCGGGCGGACGTGTGTCCGATGTGCGAGAGTGTGCCGAACCGCGTTAACGAAACTCGCGCCGAACCGTCACGAACGCCTGGACTCGATCGAAATCGGTCAGCGATACGTTGGAACGGTTATCCGTATACGCGAGTTGCGGTGTGATGAGCCAGGACTTCATCGGCGTGTAGTTCACGCCGAGGCGCAGGTCGGTCTGCTTGTCGAGCCGGCTCTGCGGAAAGCCGAAGGCGGCGGCGAACGGACCACCATAATCGCGCTCTTCGTATGAAGCATGGGCGAACGCTGCGATCTTCGGCGTGACGTTGAACTGCCCGCCGACGCGGACGCCCGTCAGCCGGTGGCCTTGTTCCGGGCGTGTCGAATCGCGCTCGTCTTCCTCGCCGAAGTACGCGCTGGCATAGGCCACCGGGGCACGCTCGCCGCCGAAAGCGTGGGCATAGGCCAAGCCGCCCAGGGTCCGGTCGGTGTTACGGAACGATTGCCCGGAATAGCGCAAGTGCGCGTGCTGCATGAAGACCGAGAAGATGCCGGCGGCCGAGACCTGGTGCTGCCACTGGCCGACGAGGCCGAGGCTGTCGCGATAATCCCGATAATCGAAGTAGAGCTTGCTCGCCTGCAAGCCGAGGGCGTACTTGTTCGGCCCGCTGCCGGTTTCGATGCCGGCGCCCGCGTTGATCGTGCCTTGGTCGAAATCGTGTTTGTCGAAGTTCAGGCGTTGACTGCCGTCGATGTTGGCCACGAGCGCGGTGCCCGCAGACAGGGGATGGCGCACGCTGACGCCTGCCGCCAGGTTCGCGAACCCGTCGCTCTGCTCACGCGCGTTCGGGCTGATCACGCCGGGGTTGAAGCCGGGAATGGCGGGCGTGGTCGTCGCACTTGTGCCGCTGTTGACGTTGCTGTCGCGGCCGATGGACCCCTCGACATAGCCGAGCACGACCGTGCGGGTGCTCGCCTGGATCTGCGCAATCGCATCGAGAAATTTCTGTATGGTGGCCGAAGCTTCGGCCGGCATCGGCTGCGTCTTCACCGCTTCGAACTCGCGCCGCGAGGTTTCGACTTCACCGAGGAGGTAGTAGGCGCGCGCGATTTCGGCTCGCGCATGGGGATGCTGCGGGTCGACCGCGAGCACACGCTCCAGCGCGAAGACGGCTTCGGTGCCGCGACCGGCGTCCAGCGCGGCGATGCCGAGCAGATAGTCGAAGTCCGGTTCGCCGGCCCGCTTGTCTTCGAGTGGTTTCAGCAGCGCGTAGGCGGCTGCGGCATCGCGCCGCGCCATCATCTGCTTGGCTTGATCGAGCGTGGCGTCCTGTGCGCTGACGTGCGGGGCAAGCACGAAGAGCACCGCGCCGAAAAGCATCCCGAAGGTGTGTTTCATTGCATCCGCTCGTTTACTCGACTTCTGCTGATGATCGAAGGTGCCCGATCCGGCGGTGGCCGAACGGGAAGGCGAGCT
>JBIKKL010000107.1:0-10637 GCA_044360365.1 Burkholderiales bacterium
GGAGCGTCTCGTGTCGTCTGCCGCCGAGGCTGTCGAGGCTGCTCGCGCGCTCGCCATCCCGGTGGCGCTCAAGCTCGAATCACCGGACGTACCGCACAAGACCGAGGCCGGCGTGATTCGGTTGAACGTGTCGGGGGGCGCTGCAGTGAAAGCAGCTTACGACGAGATCATGGCGAATGCTGCGAAGATCGTGCCGGCGCCGCGCATCAACGGCGTGCTGGTGCAGCCGATGGTGCCGGCCGGGGTCGAGATGATGGTCGGGGCCCGCGTCGATCCGATGTTCGGTCCGCTGATCGTCGTGGGTCTCGGCGGCATTTTCGTCGAGTTGCTGAAGGACAGCGTGCTCGAACTGGCACCGATCAACAAAGCGCTCGCGCTCGACATGATCGATCGGCTCAAGGGGCGTGCACTGCTCGACGGTTTTCGAGGCGGACCGGCAGTGGATCGCGATGTACTCGCCGAGGTGATCGTTCGGCTCGGCGATTTCGTGTCGGATCAGCGAAGCCGGATCGTCGAGCTCGATGTCAACCCGCTCATCTGCGCGGGAACGCGCGTGATTGCCGTCGATGCGCTGATCGTGCGCACCCGGCGCGACTGACCGATCCGTGTATATCAGGTGCAAGCCGGGGACAGACCACGATTTGCACCACCAGCCGAGGAGGGGCACGATGCAACGCAGGATGATCGCGGTGTGCGCACTGGCATGCGCAGCCACAAGCCTACAATCAGGTATCGCTCATGCGCAGGCTGCGTATCCTGCGAAAGCTGTCTATTTCGTGACGCCATTCCCTCCCGGCGGCAGCCTCGATCCCCTGACGCGCATGTCCGCGCAAAAGCTGGGCGAGCTATGGAAGCGGCCCACGGTCGTGGAGAACCGTCCCGGCGGCAACAGCATCATCGGCACCCAGACCGTGGCGCGGGCGGCACCCGATGGCTACACCCTGCTTGTCGCCGGCACGCCGCATGTGATCAACCCGAGTCTGTTTCCGACACCCTATGATGCGATCAAGGACTTTGCGCCGATCGCATCCATTGCCCGTTCGCGACAGATCCTGGTCGTGAATCGCTCGATGCCGGTGAATTCGGTGAAGGAGATCATTGCGCTCGCCAAGACGCGGCCGGGCGATCTCAACTACGGATCGTCCGGGACAGGGAACACCAACCATCTGGCAGGTGAGCTCTTCTCCTCGCTGGCCGGCATCAAGATGACTCACATTCCCTACAAAGGGGCGGGCCCCGCACTTACCGATCTCATCGGCGGGCAGCTGCATCTGTCGTTTCACGTACCTATCTCGGCGCTGCCGCACGTACGCAGCGGCCGGCTGAAAGCGCTCGCCACGACGGGGCAGACGAGGATCGCCGCAGCGCCCGACATTCCGACGTTCGCGGAGGCGGGCATGCCGGGCTTCGATCTGCAGGGGTGGACGGGCATGTTCGCGCCGGCCGGGACCCCAAAGGCCATCGTCGACAAGATCTCGGCCGACATGACGCGCGTGCTCACGTCGCCCGACATCGTCGAGCGGCTCACGAACATGGGACAGGAACCGTTCGTGTCGACCCCGGAGCAGTTCGCGGTCTTGCTGCAATCGGAGCTGGCGCACTATGCCAAAATCATCAAGGATGCGAACATCAAGGTCGAGCGGTGATGATCGAAACCGGTAGCGGCCCTCGACCCGTCGCCACCGCCGCTGGCCGGTTTCAATCGAGCGCGTTGGCCGCCCAGTGGGCGCACGAGAGTACCCGCAGGTCTTCGTCGTACGGCGTGACGAACTGAATCCCGATGGGCAAACCCTGCGGACCACGCCCTGCGGGAATCGTCACGCACGCCGCGCCGAGCAGGGTCCAGTTGCGGTTGAACAGCGAGTCGCCGGTGCGAGCGATGCCGCGCGGCGCCTCATCGGGGGCGCTCGGCGTGAGCAGAACGTCGCGGTCTTTCATGACGTCGACGAATCGCAGGCGGCTTTCCCGGGCGTGGTGCATTGCTTGCGTATAGTCTTCTCGCGGGATTGCGAAGTGCTTCGGCAGACTGGTCTGCATGTGTTCGCTGAGGAGATCGCGGTGGTTGTCGTACTCCCAGGCGAGGCTGCGTGCAGATTCGAAGTCGGCGATGAGTCGCTGCGTGTCGTAGAGGCGATCGAAGTCCGGCGGCAGCTCGATTTCGGTGACGCGGGCCCCTTGTTTCGACAGCTTTGAGGCGGCGGCCTCGAGGAAAGCCTGCGTCGCGCTCGACGCGCTTCCCCAGCGCGATGTTCGACACAATCCGATCCGCGGCGCACGGGTGACCGCCGACGAGAAATCCGGCATGGGTCGCGCGGATACGGCATGAACGAGCAGCGCGCAGTCTTCCACCGTGCGGCCGATGATGCCTATGGTGTCGAGCGACTCGGCCAGATGTTTCATGCCCGCCGCGTTGATCGTGTTGAAACTGGGCTTGTAACCGACGACACCGCAATAGGCCGCCGGGCGGATCGTCGACCCCCCGGTCTGTGTGCCGAATCCCAGGGGCATCATGAAGTCGCCGACGGCCGCACCGGAGCCGCTCGATGAACCGCCCGGCGTGTGCTCGGGGTTGTGCGGATTGCACGTCGGGCCCGGCGCTCTCGATGCGAATTCGGTCGTCACCGTCTTGCCGAGGATGATGCCGCCGGCACGGCGCACCAGGGCCACGCACGCGGCGTCGGCACGCGGTCGATGATCGGCGTAGATGGCGGAGTTGTAGCGCGTGGGCATGTCGGCGGTATCGATCACGTCCTTGACGCCGACCGGTACGCCGGCGAGCAGCCCTTTGGCCGGGCTGCGATCGATGGCTTCCGCCTGAGCGAGCGCGGCGTTCGCATCGAAGTGTGCCCAGGCGTGCACGATGGGTTCCCGTGCGTGTATGCGCTCGATGCACGAGCGTACGACGTCGACGGCGGTCAGTTTGCCGGCACGCACCTGGCGTGCGATGTCGGTGGCGGCGAGGCGATGAAGATCAGTCATGCGGAAACCTCGTGGGTGCGGAGTGGGATGCCCAAGGCAGTTCCGTGCGTGAGCGCAAGCAAAACTGCCAGGTCGACCGTCAGGCCTTGTTCGAAAGCGTCGACTTTCCGAGCGATCTCGGGTCGCGCGCTCGCCATGCCTTCGTGTCCACCTGCGTCAGGAAATCGAGCAGCGCGCGGTTGAAGAAGTCCGGCTCTTCGAGATTCACGGCATGCCCCGTCGCAGGTACCACGAGCAGCGTCGAACTCATGCAGGTGCGCTTGATGAAGATGCCCGGTTCAAGGCAGTTGTCGTCTTCGTCGCCGGTGACGACCAGCATCGGTATCTTGCACTTGGCGAGCCCCTCCTTCAGTTCGTAGACCGACGGCCGCTTCGCCTGTACGCCGCGCAGGGTGTTGGCCGAGCCGAGTGCCGAGTGGCTTGCAAACTGCAGCGCGAACTCGGCGAATCCTCGGGGATCCCGATTGAGGTATTGCACGCGAGACGGGCCGACCGAGTAGTCGCGCGATGCCTTTTCCATGCCGAGTTCGTCGAAGCGGCGCGCCTGGGCTTCGGTGTCGCGCAGGAATTGCTCGCGCTTGTCCGGATCCGAACCGAAGCCCGCACCGACCACCGTCGACGACAATGTCCGCTTCGGAAAGCGGATCGGGAAATGCAGTGCTGCATAACCGCCCATCGAACAGCCAACGATGTGTGCTTTGGGAATGTTCAGTGCATCCATGACGCCGACGATGTCGTTGACGTGGATATCCTGCGAATACTTCGCTGGCGACTTCGGAACATCCGACGGCGGATAGCCGCGTGCGTTATACGTGATGCAGCGGTAGCGGCGCGACAAGGCGCGAACCTGCGGCTCCCAACTGCGCGAGTCGCCCGCGAACTCGTGAACGAAGACGACCGGCGTACCCTCGCCCGTGGACTCGTAGTGCAGCCGGACCCCATCGACCTTGACGTACGCCATGCGCTTCTCCCTGGAAGTATGTTGGCGTGAAGCTTACCCAAGCCTGAGGGTTGTCGCCACCACCCAACCCAGGGTTGCAACCCTGGGTTGGACGCAGGGTTACAACCCAGGGTTGGGTGCGAACGCGCGAAAGGCGTCCCACTTGGCGGCGGCGGTCTCGACGATGCGATCAACGTCCTCGTCGAGCAGATAGCGCTCGGTGACCAGCGCGTTGGCAGCGGCACGAACCTGGGCAAGGTAGTCGTCCCGGGACGCATACCGCTCTTCGATGGCGCGCCGCGGATCGCCGCTGCGCTCACGGTCTGCCTTCGTCACCGGGAAAACCAACGTGGTACCGAAGAGGGGTGCGCCCGAAGTCATCAGGCCCGCTTGCCCCATCGATTCGTGTCGAACGTTCCAGCCGGTATAGGTACCCAGGGGCACCGCGATATCGGGCAGGCGAATGCCGGCGACATCGTTGCAGTCTTCGTCCATCGCGCTGACGAGGATCGGATAGGTGCCGCTTTCAGTGGGGGGATAGTGCGGCAGACCACGTTCGGCTTCCGGACCGAAGTCGAGCTTCAGACGCTGCGGGAGATGGCTCAACCAAGCCGAGCCGGGGATGCGCGCGTAGTTCTCACGCAACGATTCGCGCGTCACGGCCGTGCCATTGTCCAGACGCGGCACGCGGCTCGGCGGCGGTTCGCGGCCCTCGCGCACCCAGCGATCGAGCGCCGTGAGCAGTGCCCGCATCGCCGGACGATAGTCGAGCGTGTTGAGCGGCTGTCGAGCGCGAAAGCCATCGGGATTGACGTACGACAGCGGCAACGCCCCGACGCCGTGCTGGGCACCGGTCAGATAGTAGACACGTACCTCGGGCGGCGGATCGAAGTCTTGCGTGGCATCGACGTTCATGTGGCTCAGCGCGGCGCCGCTCCACCAGTATTCCATGCCGGAGTTCGTGTGGATGATCTTCGGCACCGACCCGTTCGCACGCGAGCGGTCGAGCAGGCCGCGGTTCTGGCCCAGAGTCGGTTCAGGCGTGGCTTCGAAGGCGAACGGATACGTGTTCCCCGGCGCACGCAGGATGTTGGTGCTCGGCTGGCCGAAGCGGATGTTGAACTCGCCGCGCCTCGAACTGCCCACATGCGGCATCATGCCCTCGAAGGCCATGCGCCCGGCTTCGTCGCGGTTGAGGCCGAAGTAGAGGAACTCGCGCAGCCAGCGACCGTTCATGCTCTGGCCCCAGGCATATGCGTACCGGATCATTCCTGCGAGCGGATTGCCCTCGGCCGCCGTGCCGTGCTTGAGGAAACTCGCCGCGTCGCGATAGGCGAGGTAGGCGAGGCCCACGACCGGGGCGCCGATCGCCGTATAGACGAACTCGTAGATCCTGCCCGCTTCGAAGCCGCCTTCGAGCCATACGTAATCGGCGTTCGGCACGGGCTTGCCGTCGACCGCTTTCGCGAACCGCCACTGCTCGCGCGGGATCACGATCGGCGTACCGTCCTGATGATCGCGCACGGTCAAGACCGCGGCGGGATCCTCGAGGTCGGCCGTGGGATACGGTTCGTGGCCGGCATCCGACAGCAGCTGATGCGGGCCATGCTTGTTCGGCCACCACTGCACGAAGTTCTGTCCGGTGAGACGTTTTCCGTTGCGCATTGCTTCCGGATACCAGGCCCGCATGCGCTCGGGTGAGCCGGGTGGATCCCACTGCACGCCCACGCACAGCACGCTGTAGCCTTCCCGAAACAGAAAGCCGTTGCCCGCGGCGATGTCCGGATCGCCGTCGCTGCGCCGGGCGATGCTGTTGAATTGGGGCATCACGGTCATGTTGCCTCGATTCACGGAATCGACCAAAACGCGTCCGCCCGGCTTCGGATCGATCGGTTTCAGGAGATGGAACTCGGCACGATGCTCGACTTGTCCGCGTGCGTTGGTCGGCGCGAGATCGAGATCGCAGATCACCGCGTGATCGGGATGCTTCGGATCGGTCTCGAAGTGCAATATGCCCTCGATGTATTCGTAGGGGCCGGTCGTGCCAAAGGCCTGGCCGCCGGCAACCGGACCGCGCTTCTTTATCTCCACTCGTACGACGGGCATGGCTTCCTCCACTTTGTGCTGACCCGGGCTGGTGTCCTGGGTCGGTGATTCGTTGACACATTGCCGAACGGTATCGCACCTGCGTCAGCGACAAAAGTGTCGAAATCGGCGCCAGACGCGAAGGAAACCGCAGCCAGGTTGAACACCTGGCGAGGATTTCCGCCAAAGTATGGCGTCGATTCTCGGCGCTCTTGGTCAGCGAATTTCTGACTCAGGACACTAGACGCAGGCCGACGGTGCAGTTTATCCGCGAAAGTCCACGCAGGGCGACCATCGGATGCGCTCACGGTCGCTACGGTCGACGACGAAGCATGCACTCGCACGGATGCAGTAAAGTGGCGCAACGATACTCGGGATGGCGAACAATGACTGACGACGCACGTCTTGCCTCGATCGCCGCGCTGGCAGGCGACCCGACCCGCGCGGCGATACTGCATGCGCTGATGGACGGTCGCGCGCTGACGGCCTCCGAACTCGCCCGTGCGGCGGGCGTCGCGCCACAGACGGTGAGCGAGCACCTGGCGCGTCTCGGTGCCGCCGGACTCATCAGCATCGAGAAGCAGGGACGACATCGCTATCACCGACTCGGTTCGCCGATGGTCGCGCGGATGATCGAAAGCATCATGCAGGTGGCGGCGATATCGCGACCAGTCATCGCCACCGGGCCGCGCGATATCGGCGTGCGCGCAGCGCGCACCTGCTACGACCATCTCGCCGGTCGTCTGGGCGTTGCACTTTGCGATGCGCTCGTCACGGCAGGACATGTCGAGCTCACGCAGGACAGCGGTCGAGTCACGTCGAACGGCTTCGCGCTGTTGGGCAGCATCGGCATCGATCTCGAAGCCGCCCGGCCCGGACGAGGCACGCGCGCCGGCCTGCTCTGCCGACCTTGTCTCGACTGGAGCGAGCGGCGCATCCACCTCGCCGGCACGCTCGGCGCCGCGCTGTGTGCGACCGCACTCGAACGCCACTGGGTGCGCAGAGTGCCCGGCAGTCGCGCGGTGGTGCCGAGCGTGGACGGGCAGCGTGCCTTCGCGCAGTACTTCGGCGTCGACGCTGCCGGTCTGCGCAAAGTCTGAACGGGACATCGGTGCGCGGAGGCGAACGCGCACGCAGCGAAAGTGGCGCGGCGCATTGAAAACCCGAGATGGATCGCTCGTGCCCTGAGTCGGGGATTCGTTGACGCTTCGCCCAACAGTATCGCTGCTGCATCAGCGACAAAAGTGGCGAAAGCGGCGCCAGACGCGAAGGAAACCGCGCCTAAGTTGGACGCCTGGCGAGGATTTCCGCCAAAGTATGGCGTCGATTATCGGCGCTTTTGTCCAGCGAATTTCTGACTCAGGACACTAGACTTCGGTGAAAATCGCGGGCTCGTCGTCGATCGTCGCATCATGGTTGCTCCGATGTCTGGTTTGGCCCGCGCCTGTGGCGTGGATTTCGGTACCTCGAACTCCACGGTCGGTTGGTGGGGCGCGAGCGGGCCGGCGCTCCTTCCCCTCGAAGGGGAACGGGTGCTGCTGCCGAGCGTGGTCTTCTTCAACTACGACGAAGCGTGCGTGCGTGTCGGACAAGCCGCGCTCGCCGATTACCTGACGGGCTACGAAGGCCGTCTCATGCGCTCGCTCAAGAGTCTGCTGGGCAGCAAGCTGATCGACGGTCAGACCGAAGTCCACGGTCGCATCGTGGCGTTTCGCGATCTGCTCGCGAAGTTCATCGAGGCGTTGCGTGGTCGCGCGCAGGCGGCGGCCGGCCGAAGTTTCGATGCCGCCGTGCTCGGAAGGCCGGTGCGCTTCGTCGACGACGACGATGCAGCCGACCGTGAAGCCCAGGCAACCCTCGAAGCGATCGCGCGTGCTGCCGGATTCCGTGAATTGAGCTTCGAGCTGGAGCCCATTGCCGCCGCGTACCATCACGAGCAGTCGCTGACGACCGAGGCGCTGGTCATGGTGGCCGACATCGGCGGCGGAACGTCGGATTTCTCGCTGCTCAAGCTCGGACCGAAGCTCGCGCAGCGCGACGATCGCAAGGACGATGTGCTCGGGTGTGCCGGGGTGCACATCGGCGGTACCGACTTCGATCGCCAGCTGAGCCTCGCGGAGGTGATGCCGTACTTCGGACTCGGCAGCCGCTTGAAGAGCGGGCGGGAAATGCCGAGCACGCTGTTCTTCGATCTCGCGACCTGGCACACCATCAACCGAGCCTATGCGAGACAAACGGTTGCCGCGCTGAAAGACCTCGCGCCGGATATCGCGGATGCACGGGCGTTCGCCCGCCTGCAGCGTCTCATCGAGCGTCGCGACGGTCATCGACTCGCGCTGGACGTGGAAGCGGCGAAGATCGCCTTGTCGAACGAGCCGGGCCACCCGTTTTCGCTCAATCGGTTCGAAGCCGGGCTGACCTGTCCATTGTCGCGCGCGGCCTTCGATGCAGCGACATCGAGCCTCGTCGAGCGCGTCGGCGCAGCGGTCGATATCCTGCTGCGGAACGCCCAAGTGGCGGCCGAGCGCGTGCAAAGCATCTACCTCACCGGCGGCGGCAGTTCCATGCCCGCGTTGCGTGCTTGCATCCAGGCGCATCTTCCGGCAGCGCGCCTCACGACCGGGGATACCTTCGGCAGCATCGGTACCGGCTTGGGCGTGGCGGCAGCGCGGCGTTACGGAATGATCACCTAGTGTCCCGTGTCGGAGATTCGTGCCATAAAAGCGCCGAGAATCGACGCCATGCTTTGTCGGAAATCCTCGCCAGATGTCCAACTTGAGGGGCGGTTTCCTTCGCGTCTGGCGCCGATTTCGACACTTTTCCCACGCATGGGATCGATGGTAGCGACCCGCACTTCTGCTACGAATCTCCGACACAGGACACTAGGGCTCCCGCGTCGATCCAGGGGATCGATCATCGCTTGACCCGAATCGCGGCGGCGCCAATACTTCGCATTCGCCCCCGGCCGTGCAGAGCGCCGGGCGGAGCGCGTGCCGATTTCGTCGCGACAGAACGATCGATGAGGAGCAGCGCGGGCCATGCGGGTCTGCGCGGATTCCCAGGAGGAGACCATGAAGGCCAGGGCCGTCGTGTCGAGCATGCTCGTCGTGCTGACATCCTGCGCGACTTCGATCGTTGCCGCGCAATCTGCGTCTTCTTCCGCAAGACCGGTGCGCGTGATCGTGCCGCTGCCGCCCGGCGGCGCCATGGATGCCGTCGTGCGCGGTTTGTCGCAGCGGCTCGGCGAGCACCTGTCGGCCCACGTCATTATCGACAATCGTCCCGGCGCCGGCGGCGCCGTCGCGCTGGAGACCGCGATGGCCTCGGCGCCCGATGGGCACACGCTCGCCGCCATCGGCGCCACGACCATCATCTTTCCCCTGCTCTACAAGGCACGGTTCGACGTGTTGCGGGATTTCGAGCACGTTGCACAGATGACCGCGCAGGGCTACACGATGACCGTACATCCGAACATCCCCGCCAAGTCCGTGGGCGACCTCGTGCAGCTGTTCAAGGCGCAGCCCGGCAAATTCAACTACGCATCGTCCGGGATCGGCGGGCCTATGCACCTGAGCGGCGAGCTGTTCATGCAGGCGACGGGTACGCGCATCGTGCATGTGCCGTACAAGGGCATGGGCATCGCCTACGCCGATCTGCTTTCCGGCAACGTCGAGATCGGCTTTCCGACGCTGGTCTCTTCGGCAGCGCACTTGCGTGCCGGTCGCTTGAGGGCGCTGGCCGTGACCACCCCGAAACGTGTGGCATCGCATCCGGATCTGCCGACGATGGCGGAATCCGGCGTGAAGGATATGGTGGTCCTCAACTGGTACGGCATCGTCGCACCCTCGTCCACGCCTCGAGCCGTGGTGGCTCGATTGAATCAGGCGATCGTCGCGGCGGTACGCCATCCCGACATGGCGCAGCGACTCGCAGCGGACGGCTCCGAAGCCATCGGATCGTCGCCGGAGGGTTTTCGTGCGCAGATTCTCGAGGACCGTGACAAGTGGGCGCGTCTGATCCAGGCGCGCGGCATACGCGGCAATTAGCTCGAGCGTCATCGATGAGGGGGAGTTTGACGATGAAGAGGGTTGCGACGCAAATGCTCGGTCTGGTCATCGGCCTGGCTGCGATTCCCATGGCATACGCACAGGATTGGCAACCGACGCGTGCCGTGCGCTGGGTGGTGCCCTACGTGCCCGGCGGCGCGACGGATCTCGTTACGCGTGCCGTGACCGAGCCCGTCACCGCAGCGTTGGGCCAGCAGTTCGTGGTGGATAATCGCGGCGGCGCTTCGGGCACGATCGCATTCGATCTCGTGGCACGCGCTGCGCCCGACGGCTACACGATCACGACGGCCGCGGATTCGATCACCATTCTGCCGTTCGCGTTCAGGAAGCTCTCGTTCGATCCGCGTTCGAGCTTCGCGCCCATCACCAACATGACGATGCAGCCGATGTCGATCGCGGTGCCGGCATCCTCGTCTGCGAAGTCGATCGGCGACTTGATCGAACAGTCCAAGCATCGCCCGGGTGGGCTGTCGTATGGCACATCGGGCGTAGGCACGTCGCAGCATTTGTGCGGCGAGCTGTTGAAGAAAGTTACCGGAATCGACATGACGCACGTCGCGTACAAG
>JBIKKL010000701.1:0-2875 GCA_044360365.1 Burkholderiales bacterium
AGCGCCAAGGCCGCCGACGCGCGGCATGCGGTGCCGCTGACCCCGAGGCAGCAATGGATCGCCGCCGAACTGGCAGACGCCGATCATGACGCGCAGTTCAGGCTGCTGCTGCAGCCACGGGTTGACGCGGCCGACGGGCGGCTCGTCGCTGCCGAAGCGCTTCTGCGCTGGCATCACCCCAAGCACGGCCCGGTATCGCCTGCCGAATTCATCCCCGTGGCCGAAGCAACTGGCCACATCGACAGCATCACAGCCTGGGTGCTGCGCGAGACCGCGAGGGTTTGGCGCGGGTTGCAGCAAGAGGGGGTCGACATGTCGATATCGGTCAACGTCTCGGCTGCCAGCATCGGCACGTACGATTTGATGGGAGCCATAAGGTCGTCGCTCGGCTTGTCAGGCATGCCCTTGGATCGTCTGGAGGTCGAAATCACCGAAAGCCGCAGGCTGGAGCAGATGGAGGCGGCCCGGGCGCTGCTGAGCGCCCTCAAGGGCCAGGGCGTACGCACTGCACTGGATGATTTCGGCACAGGCCACGCTTCGCTGGAAATGCTCAGGCAACTCGATGTCGACGTGTTGAAGATCGACCGATCGTTTGTCGCCGACTTCGGACGCAACGCCAGGCACCGCGAGATCGTGCGCTCCATCATCGACCTCTCGCGGGCGCTTCATCTGGGGGTGGTGGCCGAAGGTGTGGAGACGCTCACGCAGGCCTCGTTGCTTTATGCGTACGGCGTTCACGAGTTCCAGGGCTATCTGTACGCGCCGGCACTCACGGCGAAGGAATTTCTGCCGCTATATCTTTCCAAAAGCGGCGGATTCGATGCCAGCAAGTGGCAGCACGTCAAGCCAGCAGGAGGTAACTGAACATGTTCAAGGCAGCAAGCGCGTGCTCCGCACACGCCGACGCGACGGCCGCTGCGCAGCAGTGCATCGCCCAGATCACGACCGCTGGCATCCCCAGGCCCGATTTCGCGGTGGTGCACGCCAACTGTGCGTTGTCGCTTCAGGAGATCGGCCGCGTTCTTCGGAATCACTGGCCCGGGGTTCGCCTGCACGCCGCAACGTCCTGTCTTGGCGGAATGACCGATGCTCTCGTCGCGATGGCGCCGGACAGTGGTCTGGCCGTGTTGGCCATCAGCGATACATCTGGCGACTACGGGCTCGCGGCGGGCGACCTTGCCCAGGGGTCTGAAGCCACGGGACGGCGTCTGGCTCAGCGGGCGCTGCTGGATGCGGGTCGCGCCGGCGAGATTCCGTCCCTGGTCATGGTCTGCGCCACGCCGGGCGATGAGGAGGCCTTTCTGGATGGCGTGAGGTCCGTTGTCGGGAGGGGCACGCCCATCATCGGAGGCTCGGCTGCGGACAACGACATCAGCGGCCACTGGCGCATCCTCGACGGTGACCAGTCCAGACCCAGCGCGGCCATGGTCAGCGTTCTGTTTCCCAGCGTGGGCGTTTACGCCGCATTCGAGAGCGCCTACGCCCCGTCGGGACATCGCGGCATCGTCACCCGCGCGGCAGACCGGCGCATCATGGAGATCGACGGGCAGCCTGCGGCCGATGTCTACGAGCTTTGGAGCGAGGGTGCCATTCGCCGCCCGGCCGTTGGGAGCGTGAACATCTTGATGGCATCGGCCCTGACGCCGCTGGGCCGGCAAGTCGGGGTTTTGCGGGACATGCCTGTCTACACCTTGTCCCACCCCGAGACCATCTGTGCCGATGGCTCCCTGACGCTGTTCACGCGCATTCAGGAGGGAGACGAACTCGTGTTCATGAAGGGGACGAGCACAACGCTGGTCGATCGGGCGAGCAGCGTCCTGCGCTCGGCCAGTCGGTTTGCCGAGATCGAGCCCGCCCAGGTCAAGGCGATGGTGATGTACTACTGCGGCGGTTGCATGCTGCAAGTTCGTGACCGACTCAACGAGATCCAGGCCTCGCTCAACCGCACCGCTCCTGGCGTGCCCATGGTGGTGGGCTTCACCTTCGGCGAGCAGGGTGCTGTGTCGCACGGACCGGTGCAGCATGGCAACCTCATGATTTCCTCCATCGTGTTCGGAAGTTGATCGGGCGATTGATGCAGAAGGGCCGCGCCGACTGGCCACAGGAATCCGTGGGCGCGGCACCGACGCCGCTGACCACCGGGGCCCTTTTGGTCATCGACCTTGATGACCGGGGCATGCTGACGGGCAGCTTTTCCGGCGACGTCCGCCTGCTAGACGAGCTGGGCAGCACGCTTCCGCTCGCGCCGGGCACGGCGCTGAGCCTTCAATTGCGGCCCGGGTTCCGGCTCGCCGCAGCTGAGGCCCTTGGCGAGTGCATGAAGACGGGTCGTCCCGCTCAGCGCATGCTGGATGAGAAGGCAAGTGACGAGATCTGCCTGATGGAGTTGCGGGTCTGTCCCCGCTGGGGCGGCACCCACGGCAGCCCCGAAGGGTATTGCGTGATGGTGCGCGATATCGCCGTCGACGCCCGCAGCACACGCATGCTGGACCGGTTGGCGCAGGTGGCCAGGCGGACCTCGAATCTGGTCGTCATCACGGACGCCAGCCAGCGCATTGAGTGGGTGAACGAGGCCTTCACCCGAGCCTCGGGTTACGCGCTCGGGGATGCGATCGGGCGGCGGCCAGGAGAACTTCTCCAGTTCGAAGGCACAGACCCGGCGACCATCGAGCACATTCGCGCTGGACTGAACGAACGACGCCAGGTTCAGGCCGAGATTCTGAACCGCAGCAGATCTGGCCGAGAGTACTGGTTGTACCTCGACATTCAACCGGTCTTGACGGCCGAAGGCCTTCTTGACGGGTTCGTGGCGGTCCAGACTGACATCACGGAAGAAAGGCGCCGCGCTCAGGAACTGAAGGACCTCGCAGCCCGG
>JBIKKL010000702.1:0-2874 GCA_044360365.1 Burkholderiales bacterium
ATAAGCGGACTGTGCGCAGGCGCCCGCTGCACACAGCGTCATTGCGCCGGCGACGCACACCGCAGCCAGTCGCGAATGGTTCGAGTTTGCCATCAAGTTCCCCTTTAGCTGTTCTTCGCGCCCCATCGGATGACGGCGCCTCATTCGTCCGACGGACGCTCGTACCAGATGCGGCCGTCCTTGATCGTCGTCCGCGCCAGCAGCTTGCGTTGCGCCGTGACCACGTTGCCGTCGGTGTCCTTCAGTTCGAAGCTGCCATTGCGCACTTCGAAGACCGCGACATCGGCATTCCCGCCAGGCTTGAGCGTACCCACCGTGCCTTCGTAACCCATGATGCGTGCCGGAGACGCGGTGGCGCGCCGGACGATCTCCTCCAGCGGCATGCCGAAATGGAGCAGCTTCGTCATCGTCGTGGGCAGATCCCATACCGGGCCGTGCAGGGCCGAGGTCATGGTGAGATCGGTCGAGATCGTGTCGGGCAGGAATCCCTGATCGAGCGCCTTCTCGATCATGCGGAAGTTGAAGTGGCTGCGACCATGCGCACAGTCGAACACGATGCCGGCGCGCTGCGCTTCGACGACTTCCCTGAGCACGAACTGCTTCTCCTGCCCCATGATGCCGTTGTTGCGGCCGTGATAGCAGTGGGTGACGATGTCGCCGGGCTTCATGTGTTCGATCAGCGCGGGCAAGGGCACCGGCGAATCGGTGATGTGCATCATCATGGGCACGTCGCCGGCCATGTCGGCCGTGCGCCGCGCGAGCTTGACGGGTTCGGCGGAGTATTCCCAGACCAGACGCGGCCCGTAGCGCAGCTTCACACCGATGCAAAGATCCGGATTCTCCTTGATGGTGCGCGCGCAGCCCTCCGGGTCGGCATAGGGGAAATGCGCGAGTTCCCCGTCGCGGGCAATGCCCGTGATACCGATCGCAGAGAGATTGACGAAGGCGCGCACACGCGTCTGCACATGATTGTCAAGAACGTTGCGCAGCCCCGGAAAGGTGGCCGACCCTGCGCTGCCGGCATCGCACACCGTGGTGACGCCCGTGTGTCTCAGATAGCGGTCGGTGTGCATCCCCATGTCATGGCCGTTGAGCAGCACGTGAGCGTGCAAATCGACCAGCCCGGGGAACACGTAGAAACCCTTTGCGCTGATGGTGCGCAACGCCGTCTCGCCCGCCAGCGAGGGGGCGACTGCCGCGATCTTTCCTCCGACGATGCCGACATCCATGACGCCGCGCAGGCCAGCGCCGGGATCCATCACTTCACCGCCTGCAATGACCAGGTCGAATCTCATCGCTCTCCTCCTCCGATTGGCGCCTGCAGCCACCAAGCTGCGCTTCGACGCAGGGGCCGGCATGACCGATGGATGCGACACAAGGTCGGGCCGGACCTCGGCTATTGTAGACGCCAATCTGGCGTGTGCGGGCGTTCCGCGGCCGGCACGAGCGCCGCCCCAGGCGCCCATTGTCCGAGACCGAATGGCTTTGACCGCAACGGCTCGCGATTGCAGCGATTTCGATCGGATCGCTGGCGGAATGCGCAACCGGGAACGGGCATTCGGAATAAAATCGTCCCCCTTGTTCCCCGATTGATCAGGAGGCCGTTTTGGCCCGACCCCGCATTTCGCTCATCGGCGAAGCCTATGAATGCGTCGCATCGCTGTTCGACGGCACGCTCGCACCGGACGACATCGAGATCGTCCCGACGCAATCCCCTTCCCCCGAAGCCATGCGGCGGCAACTCACCGGCTGGGAGTTCGATGTCTGCGAGATGGCCTTCGGCGCCTATCTCATCGCGAAGGAGCGCGGGGCCGACGTGACCGCCTTGCCGGTGTTTCCCCGGCGGGCGTTTTTCCATACGCAGTTCGTGGTTCACGAGGCTGCGGGCATCAAGACGCCGCAGGACCTCCACGGCAAACGAATCGGCGTGGCCGAGTACGTTCAATCGGCCACGCTATGGGCACGAGGCATCCTCGAACGCGACTTCCAGATCGATCCGAAGCGCATCTCATGGTTCGTGGAACGTTCCGGTGCGCAGAGCACCGGCGCGGTGCTCGGATTCGATCCGCCCGCCGCGCTGAGCATCACCCAGACGCCCCAAGGCAAGAAGATCCCCGCCATGCTCGAAGCCGGTGAACTCGATGCCGCGCTCGTCGGCACCTGGTTTCAGCGTCTCGATACGCCGCTACCCAGCGGCCTGCGCCCGCTGTTCCCCGATGTCGTGCTCGAAGGCAGGCGGTTCCTGGCGGCGCACGGCTACGTTCCTGCAAACCACATGTACATGGTTCGCGGCTCGCTCGCCCGAGAGCAGCCCAAGCTCATCGCGGCGCTCTATCGTGCCTTCGTCGCCGCGGGCAACGAATCCAGACGCACACTGCTTTCGATGAACCACGCCGGCCGCGTGTTCGGCAACGAATATCTGCCACGAACTTGCGGCCAGCTCGGCGGCGCCCCCTTCGCCTACGGCATCGAATCCAATCGGCCGATGCTCGAAGAGGTCGTCCGGCTGTGCTGCGACCAAGGCCTCATCCGCGCGCCCGTCGATATCGCGTCGATGTTCGCCCCCGGCATGCGTTGACCTCCACGCTGGCTCGCATATCGCTTGACGGATGCCCGGGCGACCATCGCACCCGTTGCCATCCCCGTCGCGATCGACCGGAAGAAGACTCCAGATGTTGACGATCTACGTTCTTGCATTGACTGCGCTCAGCGGTACCGCCGTTCGCGCCGGCAATATGGTGCTGGTGCTCTACGCCCTCAAGCTCGGCTCCTCCGCATTCGTCATCGGCCTGCTGGGCGCCATGTTCGCAGTATTGCCCATGATCTTCTCGATGCCCGCAGGCAAGCTCGCGGACCGTTTCGGGTCGAGGGCGC
>JBIKKL010000108.1:0-10615 GCA_044360365.1 Burkholderiales bacterium
CCGGCCGCCTGCGCGTAGAACTGTGCTTCCACTCGAAAGAACGGCTCAGCGGCGACCACCCCATGCGGATCGGACGCAGATACGGCAATTGCCCCTCCTCCGGCCATCCCGAGCGCACGCGCGGGCAGCATGCCCTGCTCGAAGGGCATGACAGATAGGGCGGTGAGACTAAGTCGCTTGTCCTCCTGGCCGCGCAGTCGCACTTCGGCTTGGCTGATATTCGCACCGACGACATGGCTTCCGACCTGAGGCAGCACTGCCACGAAGCGCCAGTGCTCTTCATTCACGATCGTTCCAAGTGATGCGCCGCGTCCGATCCACTGACCGAGCCCGGCATCGAGTTCGCTCGCACTCCACACGCCGTCGATCGGCGCCCGCAGCACCAAGGCCTCGCGCCGTCGATAAAGCACTGCCAGGTTCTGCTCCACGGTCTGGATCTGACGCTCGATGCTGCTCAGATCCGCTGAGGCCCTCGCAATGGCCTGGATTTCTTGCGATGCAAGCTGCTCGCGGTAGCGCAGCGCCGCCTGGATCTCGTAAGCGAGCTCGGGATGAACCAGTTGAACCAAGGGTTCGCCGGCACGGACTCGTGCGCCTGGGCGGGCGAGGAGCGCCTGCAGGATGCCTTCAGTTTCGGCGTGCAACTGACGTGACTTGTCGGCCTCCACCACACCGGCGGTACGAAGTTGATCCGGCACGGGGACCCCAGCAAGCACGCCCAGAACCAAGGTCAGGATCCCGAGTGTGATTGCGACCGCCTGTCCACGGCGCGTGCTCAGGCGCGGATCACTCACCAGGTATTTGGCGAACTTGATCAGGGGCCAAATGACCGAGGTGATGACCAAGATGACCGCCAGTGCAACACCGAGGTCCAGATACTCCGAGGCGATGAAGACGACGATCGTCGTCATCAGGAAAACCCAATAGAGCAGACTCGCCACCCCGTACACGGGCAGTAGAACGGCTTCTGAGTTTGTTCGAGCGGCCGTCTGCGCATTGGGCAAGCGCAGAATGTGCCGCTCAGCCAGATAGCGAAGCTGCTCCCGAGAGCGTTGAAAAAGGTTCGGGATATCGAGCATATCCATCAGGATGTGATACCCGTCGAATCGCAGCAGCGGATTCAGATTGAATATCAGTGTGGAAACGCTCGCCACGAACATGATGTCGAAAGCCAGGGCATTGAGCGTGCCGGGCGCTGTATTGGCCCAGACAATTGCAGCCACGGCCGCCAGCCCGAGTTCAGCCACGACACCTGACGCGCCGACCATGACACGCTGGGCTCGGCTGCGAAATCCCCAGGCTGAAGTCGCGTCCACATAGGGAATCGGTGCGAACAACAACAACATCACCCCAAGCTTGTGGACCTCGCCACCGAAGAGCTTACAGACCGCTGCATGGCTCAATTCATGCAAGGACTTGGCCATCAGGAAGCCCAGGTAGAGCAGCACCAGATTCGCCGGTGCAAGCAGGCCGGAGGACTGATGCCAGAGCATGTCCGAGTCGTCGATGACCAATTTCAGACCGAGCAGCACCAGGGCCAGGTAGAGCGCCAGTCCGACCGGCCCGTAGATCCTGCGTATCAGGGGCAAGGCACGTTCAAGTGCGCGGTCTGGATCAAACAACGGGATCTTGATGGCGAGGAAGCCCATCAAGCGGGCCTTCAATTCGCGCGCCTTGCGCTTCCTCAGGCGCTCGAACTGCGTGTCCTGCGATTCGCCGCGATCGTAGACGAGAAGATTCGAGAGGTTCAGCTGGCCTAGGAGTTGCACGACTTCCTCCTGCGTAAGCGCAGCATTCGCATCTCGTTCAACCGTGCGGCTCCACGCCGCATCGACCGACGGCGCGCCCTCCAACTCGCACAAAAACGCGTAGGCATCGACCGATACGCGATACCACTCGTGACTGAACTTGTCTCGAAGGACCATCCACGCTTGACCCTGCCACAGCTGCCGATGGGCCACGACACTGGTGCGCAAGCGGGTCCTTACCTGCGCAACCCGGTACCATGCGTCGCTAAACGTGCGCCCGCCCGCCTGCTCGAGGCTCATAGCCAGAAGTACTCTTTGAGGAAGCGCACCGTCCGGTGCGTCATGAGCCAGAGCACGGTTCGCTGGCCAGCCTCGAGCTTCGCCGTGCCGTTCATCCCCGGTCGCCAGTGCGACTTGAAGCCACCGTCAAGCTCAGCCCGCGCCAGATAGAAAGTGCGCCCATCGCGCGTCAAGGCCGCAGGATCGATGCGGGTCAGCGTGATCCCGTAACGCTCCCCGGGACGCCCAACGAGCGCAAACTCGCCCCTGCTGCCGACAGCGACTTCGTGCACAACGACCTGATCGATCTCCAACTCGATGTAGGCACTGCGGGTCTGCGCAACCTTCAGCAACAGATCACCCTTCTTGACCGGTGCACCCAGGTTGCGCCGCAAGTCCCCTTCGATCACGACCCCGTCGAAGGGTGCGCGAAGCTGCGCATGTCCGAGCTGGTAGCGGAGCATTTCCAGTCGCGCGGTCGCCTGCTGTGCTCGCGCCGAAGCGATCTGCATCTCGGCCAGTTGCTGCGCCGCCATTGCTTTCTCGGCTTCACGGGCGTGGCGCACGAGGTCGGACTCCGCCATCGAGGCCTCGAGGGCGAGCTCCTTGGTGTCTAGTTCGACCAGAACGTCGCCTGCCGTCACCGGATCCCCGATTTGAACCCGTACCTCCCGCAAGTACCCATCGAAGGGCGCCGGCATGTGCAGAAGATCCTGGCTGCGGATGGCCAAGCCGGCGTCTACGCGATACGGCCAAGTGACGAAGAGCACCGAGAGGAGCGCAATGACCGATGCAAGCACCGCGAACTTGGCTACTGTGTTTCGGGGCCTGAAGAACTGACGCCCCTGGCAGACCAGAGAGCCCCACCAGCGCGCCCCAAACCACCGGTCTTGCTTTTGCAGCAAGGTGAGCCACTGCGCCAGCGAGGAGGTGAAGATCTCTAGCTCCCACAGCTCCTCTTCACGCAAGGCGCCGGTGGCGCGCTCGAAGCAAAGGACCGCATCGACCGTCTCGCCAGGTCCGAAGGGTAAAGTCGCCAGATGCGTTTGACCGACACTTTCGCAATAAGCCGCGTGGGCTCGAAGCACCGGCCCCTCGCCTTCGTGTGCGGGATAGATGAGCATCGAGTCCTGGTCGAACGCTTCTTCCATCGCCGCTTCGATCGCCCGCGTCGCCTGCGCTTTGGCATCGAAGTGCTCGATATGGCTTACGGCCGTGAGCTTCACATAATGGCCATGCACCCAGCCCAGCGACACCCTTTCACAGCCGTATCGAGTCGCCAGCTCGTTGCACAGTCCCATGGCCATGGACATGAAGCGCTGCTCATGCTGAAGCCGCAGTGCAGCGCGCATGATCTGATGCAGCAACTCGGTCCTGTCGGGCGAAGTCGGATCGACGACTGCCGCGGCCTGATCCGATTCCAGGGGGGGGGTCTGGGCCGGCGGTGACGCTAGCCGTGTCAGAGCCTGGCGTGCGATTCCGAGCGCCAACGCCGTCCAGGCGCAGAGCGCCGCTTCATGCCATCGCGACCGATCGACATCCAGGCCCGCAATGACCACCAACTGATGTTCGGAGCCGGTCGTCACGGGTATCGGCATGACGAACGCGAGCCCGCGCTCCGAGACCGCCTGCACATGAGGAACACCCGAGCCCGGATCGAGCCTGCGTAATAGTTCAAGCGTCCATTCGGCATCCTTGGAGCCATCCGCGACGCGTGACGGCCACTGCGCCTGCGCCTGCCAGGGCCGCCCCATCGCAGACTTGAGCAGCACCACCCTGCGCGCTGCTGCGGCCTCTCCGAGCGTACTGAGGTAATCGCTCCAGAACACGTCCAGGGGCCCGGGATGGGCGACAAGCTGTGCCAGACGAGAACTTGCGTCCCCGCGTGTGTCGAGCATGCGTTCTGCTTGGCCGGCTGCCACGTGACCCGCCTTTTAGAACAGCAATCGGCCAGTGACGCCAGGCCGCACAGAGCCGTCTGCGTTGTCGAACTCCGCCATCGTCTCGAACAGTCCGCTCGATGGATCTGCCACGGGCGAGACGAAAACAACGCGTGCGTCGCGCGTGTCTCCCGTGGCCTCCGTGCCGAGACGTACCTGCACACGCGCCCCGACGCGCAACTTGCGACCCAAGGCCACCGGCACGTTCGCTACGAATCTCACACGACTGACATCGACAACATGCACAATTGCGTCATGGGGCGCTACGCTTTCCCCTGCTCGAGGAATGATCTTAGAAACGACGCCGCTAATCGATGTCCGCAGGTGTCGTCGCTCGAAGGCTTCGAAGGCTAAGTCAAGCTCCACGTACTCGCGCTTCTTTGCTGCCTCCAAGGAGCGCACTTCGGCAGCAACAGAGCGAAGAGCGAGCTCTTCATCTTCAAGTTGCTTCCTCGACACGCCGCCCGAGGCAACCAGAGGGCGAAGCGCCGATACCTGCTCGGTCAGCACTCGCTCTCGAGCACGCAGCTCGTTGAGCCTCGACACGTCTTCAAGCAGTAACCGCCTGCGCTTGACCTCGAGCTCCTCAGCCGTACGATCAACAAACAAAAGCACTTGCCCTTTGGAGACATGCTGGCCTTCCTTGACCAGTACGCTCTCAACGCGCCCTGCGACGGTCAGACTGAGCTTGACTTCCTTGAGTGCGCGCGTGACGCCTGGAGCCACACTTGATGCGCTATGCACCGAGGCCGTCATCCCCCACAGCATGACAGCGGCAATCAACGGAACGAACTTGCGCCCCCCTAATAGCCTTGAGCACGGCGCCAAGGCCCTAGGGCGAAATGTCGAATCTTTGTCCATCAGCGGTAAGCATCGAGCAGAATTCCCTGCGCGGCCTGCAGCAAGACATCGGCACGCCCAAACGCCATTTGCTGCTCGGCGAGCGCCAGCTGAGCATTGATCACCCGCTCCTCGCGCAGGAGCACCTCACGCGTGTCGCTGCGCCCAGCAGCGAATTTTCGACGCTCGACCTCGAGCTGTTCGCGCTCGCGCGTCAATACTTTCTGCCATAGACGCCAACGTTCAGCGACACTCGAGCGCAAGCTGAAACTGGTATCCACGTCGTTGGCTATTTGGGTTTCCAGTGCCTTCAGCCCGAGCAGCGCATCCTGGCGACGCAGCTTGGCTGCGGTTACGTCAGCCTTACCGATCCGGCTCTCGCCGATCGGCACTGAGATCTGCAGTCCGACTGACCAGGTCGGGAAATCACGCATGGCACTCCATTTGGACGCATCAGCCATCGCATAGTTGAGGCCGTTGACCCCGTAGCTCGCGACAAGGTCGATTCGCGGCAACGCCTGATTGCGCGCGTAGGCCAGTTGTATCCCCTCCCGCTCGACCTGCAGCTTGCGCAGCTGAAAGTCGTCCCGTCGGGCGAGTGCCGTGCCGAGACTGTCTTCGACCGATCCCGCCTTGATTGCAACTGAGGGCAAGGCGTCCTTGAGCTTGAACGATGGATCGCTGGGTCCCCGGGCAAGCATCAACTGCGTGCGTAACCGGTTATCCCGCTCGCGCTCTGCGTGTCGCGCCTCGCTCAGGGAGGCCTCATATCTCGCCAGCGCGTTCTCGACTTCAAGCAACTCGACCTGCGCCAGGCGCCCTTGCTTGAAGAGCGCCCGCGCCTCGGCGAGGAGCCGTTGCGCGCTACGAATCTTCTCCTGCGCCGCGACCACGCGCTGCTCGGCGAAACTGAGCTCGAAGTACGCGAGTATCGTCTCTGCAGCGACCGTCGTGTCGGTGTCCCCGGCCGCCCGCTCTGCGATCGAGGTATCGAGCTTGGCGACGTTCAACCGCGCCTCGGTCACGCTGCGTCCGGCATCGCGCGCGAGCGGCTGAGTGACAGAAACGCTCAGGATTGCCCGATTGTCGAAGGTCCCCGGCGGACGCCGCGGATCGATATTGTTAGTCAAGAATTTCGCCAAGGTCAGCTTCTGCTCGAGCTTGGCTCCGGTCGGCGTCAGCATCGAGACCCCGACCGCATAATCTGTGGACTCTCGTTCGTAGATACCCAGACTCTGGCGAACGAGCTCCTCCTCGAAGGTATTCCTCTGTCGGCTGTCCCCTCGCGACACGGACGCATTGAGCTGGGGTTGAAACGCGCCAGCAGCCCGCTCGATGCCCGTCGCGGCGATGTCGCGCTCAGCCCGTTTTGATCGAGATGCCCGATTATTTGCAAGCGCGACAGCAACCGCCTCTTTAACGCTCAATGCCCCTGTCGGCACTGGCCGAA
Organism: Burkholderiales bacterium; assembly: GCA_044360365.1. GTDB lineage: Bacteria > Pseudomonadota > Gammaproteobacteria > Burkholderiales > WYBJ01 > WYBJ01. Next base: position 6,258 of record JBIKKL010000108.1, read on the forward strand.
GCTCGATTGTCTCCGCGATGTCACTCGCGGCGGCTGGCGCTCCACCCACGCCCGCGAGCAGCACTGCGGCCGACACGGCCCACACTCCAGCGGGCCATCTCTTGCCTCGATGACCACGCCCTGTTGCCCACTCCCGCCTGCTCTTCATACCTGCCCGCCCTCGCTACCCACCCACCAAGGCCCGGAACCCTCTGAGGCTCCGAGCGCTATCCCGCCGCGTTGCTACTGAATCGTCTCGCTACTGGGAAGGCTTACGCTCGGAACGGCCGGGACATTTTCGGTGGGCCGCTCCTTCTTCAAGCTTGCGAGACGCTCGATCTGCGAAAGAGAGATGAGGTGAGCGTAGATCGCCGGCAGATACCCCTTCTGACGGACCTCGAGGAACTTCTGATCGCTGAAGTTGTTCAGTCGCTCCTCGTTGATCACGTAGCAACCCGTGATGTTGCGCACCTGATTCGCCGCGTTGACACGCATGTTGAGCGGCGTCAGCAGATTGTTTTGCACCAGGTACTTGGTGAATTCCGCCGTCAGGCGATCCATCTGTTGCAGCTCCGACAGGTACTGCTTGACGTTCTCCACGATTTGCGACGGATTGCCCTTCTCATCAAACAATGCTGCGCCCTCGGTATCACTGAGCAGTTCGCTCCCCTCATCCACGCAGACGATGTAGCGGTCTTCATCCCCCGCTTTCGTGAGCGCAAACGGGTAACGACGGATGATCGCCGGGATGTACGGGGCCTGCCAATCTCCACTGGCTGACACGAACAGATTCTCGCCGGCATCGAGCCCTAGCAACACCACCGGCTTGAACTCATCATTCGCCTTGTCTTCGAGGAAGAGCACGGGATAGATCGCCGCGGCGCGCGCGAACTCGTGGGCAGTCACATACGAAATATGGAACTGGGCCGCAAAGGAAAAGCTGCTGCTTTGCAGTACTTTCTTGCTCAGATGACGCTCTTTATTCACAGGAACGACACGTTGAAACATAGGAATACCTCAGTCGACAAGTCGCCATGCAGACGCTTGATCCCACCCGCGGCAAGAGAGCCCGTCGGAACAGTCAAGTCGATCCCAAAGCGCAATTTTTTGAGAGTGGCGCGAGAAAATGCACGAAAAGCAACACACGCACATCACCCACTTTGCGCATTTTGCTCTACGGCCACAGTATGCATATTTTGCTGTTCCGCGTCCATAGACAAGCGGCCCACGTATAGGCGCCAAGACCGTCAGCAGGCGCGCCGTGGGCGGCCCCTGGTGGGCGATACGCCGCCGCAGGAGAGGCTGTAGCCGGTGAAGCTTGTGCTCAAGCTTAGAGAGGATAGCCGCTCCTAAGGTCACAGCAACTTTCGAAGCACCGTTGAGTCTCCGCGGAGCACGCGATCCGCGTTGAACAAGCCAGTGGCGAGGCAATATCGCGACGAGCATCGAAACTTGAGCCTGCCCGCTCACCCTCGTCGAACCAGTGAATCACAAATTAATATCGAAACACGGTAGGCGCGTGATCTTTTCCCTAACGCGCATCGTGACCAACAAGCAAAATGCGCTTCGTGCCGGATTGGCCGTATTGCTCACTTTGCGTACATTGCGTATTATGAGATCCATGAAAAAGTCGGCCAATGCAAGGAGAAAACGTTAATGCCTACAAGTCGCCCACCCACTAAAACGAGCCGCCGAGTCCTTGGCATTGCGCTCCCCTTGGCGAGTAGCCTCGCCCTAGCCGATATCGTCTCAGACGCACTGTACGGGGGCCATGCCGGCAAGGAACCCCGGAATATCGACCTCCTGGGGGAGAGACTCGGTGCGTCGGCAACGGAGTCGAACGGTCTCGGTGACGAGCTTGCCGCGGAGCAACAAGGGCGAACGGTCGAAGCACTTCCCGCTCACGATCCGCTATTTGAGGTGGAAGTTCTTGCGGCAGCCGACTTTGATGAGGTCGCCGTCGCCCCTTCTGAAGCACATGAGGTGGTGGCCGCGGGCAGCGACGATGTCGCCTTGGAGATCACGCCGGTAAGCGACGTTGCCAATGGCAGCATTCTGGTTGCAGCGGCCGAGGCTGCCAAGGATGGGGCGAAGGCCGCAGGGAAAGGCGCGCAGGGTTCAGACGACTCCGCGTCGAACGATGACCTCGGTGGATATCTGCCGCTCGCAGCGATTCTCGGCGGCCTTGGGATCGCTGCAGCCGCCGGCGGAGGCGGTGGTGGCGGCGCACCGGCCGATTCGACGCCACCGCGTGCCACTATCACGCTCGACAAGGCAATCCTGGCCGCAGGCGAGACAGCCACGGTAACAATCACCTTCACCGAGCCCGTCAGCGGCTTCGTGTTGGCCGATCTTGCCGCCGAGAATGGCACGCTCAGCAACCTCGTCAAGACCAGTGACCTGGTCTGGACGGCGACGTTCACCCCTGCGGCCGACGTCAAAGATACGACCAACGTAATCGCGCTTGCCGCGGGCAGCTACGCTGACGCCGCGAATAATGCAGGCACAGCCGCTACCAGCGGGAACTATGAGGTCGCCACCGAGGAGGCTGCTGTCATTGACGGCTACATCAGCGGCGCCCGCGTCTTCCGTGACCTGAACGGTGACGGCGAATGGAATCCGGATGAACCGACAGTATTTACGAATGCATTCGGTTTGTTCTCCGGTTTGGGCGGTACGGGCGGCACCATCATCGCCATCGGCGGTACGGATATCTCGACCAAATTGGCCTTCGAAGGTGTGCTTCGCGCACCAGATGGCTCGACCATAATCAACCCGATCACGACGCTGATCAGCGCCGCCCTTGGCGACACCACAGGAATGTCGTCGGACGAGATCGCTGATGCTCTTGCCGCCGCCGAAGCGAGGGTCGCCAGCCTGCTGGGGTTTGATTTAGACATCGGATCGCTGACCCAGATCGATCCCATCGCCCTTGCCACGGGAGGCGGCGCGGATGCCGCCCAGGGCATCGCACTGCAGCTGGCCGCCATCAAAGCCGCCAACATCCTCGTAACGCTCAACGAAGCCCTGGTCACTTCAGGGGCGGCGGCAGATCCGGCGCAGGCCGCCGATGTACTGAACGAGGCGCTGGGCGAACTTATTCGGGAAACCCCGGCCGGTCAGACGCTCGATCTCTCCTCGGCGAATGTCATCAAAACCCTGGTCGACAAAGCCGCTGCCATAGCCGTTGCTGAGGGAAGCGCAACCACAGCCGCTTCAGCCACGCTCCAGGCCGTCGCCCAGGAAATCGCCGACACAGTATCGAATGTCAATCAGGTCATTGACAATATCGATAAGACGAAGGGCCTCGAAACGCTCAAAGAAGCTGTCGCCACCCAACTCGTCATTACAGGCGACGGTGGGGTACTCGCCAAGCTGGTCGATGTCGTCGATGAGGTGAAGACGCTTATTACCCAGGCCCTCGGCAACGGCGCATCTGCAGACGGCGTACAGGCGGCAATTCAAAGTGCAGCAACAACGTTGGGCAATCAACTATCCAGCGGCTTTGATCAGGAATCGATTGAATCGCAGGCCGGTGATAACCTGGTCGGCGGTCTTGTCGAGGACGTGAGCGGCAGCGGTACGGATGAAAATGTGCCGACCGATATCACCCCGCCAACGGCAACGATTGTGTTGTCCAAACCGTTCCTGTTTGCCGGTGATTCGACTACCGTAACACTGACCTTCTCGGAAGCTGTCACTGGCCTCACACTCGACGATCTTGCGGTTGGTGTCGGAAGCGGGACGTTGTCGAACCTGACCCAGTCCCAAGAGAACACATTGGTCTGGACAGCGACGTTTACAGCCACGGCCGATTTGGCTCAAACCGATATCGAAAACGTCATCACGCTGCGAGAAAAAGCTGTTCGAGATCTCGCTCGGAATCCCAACGAGGAAACGTCTAGCGACAATTACGCAGTCCTGCGCGAAAACACGGTCCTCGAATGGCGTACCAGTGAACTCGCAACCCCCGCTTCGCTCACGGTCACTGACGGTTTCGGAACCAAGGACTTCAGCTTCCGCGTTCAACAGGGCGACATTGACCTCCCACCATGGGGCGGATTCGATCCAGCATCTTCGGTGACCGTCACAGTCGGCGAAGACGATGATACGCTGTCCAATGCGGACGGCACTGTAACCCTGGGCACGAGTCTCGGACGGATTGCGTCGCTGGGCATTGATCTGATTGACGCCGTCGACGGCAAGACGGATGTATTCGTCAGCGGCGCTTACCGCTACGACGAGACCAAAACGATCGACGAGAACTTCGCGAACAAGTCTCTGGGCTTTTTCAACAACGCCGCGGCTCCGGCGTTCGACCCTGCGCTTTTCGTGACGCTCGGTTTGAGCGAACTCGACGACAAGGCCGATGGTCAGGG
>JBIKKL010000109.1:0-10607 GCA_044360365.1 Burkholderiales bacterium
CGGTCGACCTTCGAGGGATCCTTGCCCGAGTAGGCGCCGCCACCGTGACGGGCAGAGCCGCCATAGCTGTCGACGATGATCTTGCGGCCGGTCAGGCCGGTGTCACCCATGGGGCCGCCGACGACGAAGCGGCCGGTCGGGTTGATCAGAAACTTCGTGTTGGGCGACAAGATCCCCTTCGGGAACACCGGCTTCACGATTTCTTCGATGACGGCTTCGGTGATCTGGGCGTGCGAGATGTCGGGGTGGTGCTGGGTCGAAATGACGATGGTCTCGACGTGCTGCGGGCGGTTGTCGACGTAGCGGACGCTCACTTGCGACTTGGCATCGGGGCGCAGCCAGTTGAGGCGGCCGTCCTTGCGCAGTTCCGCATGGCGTTCCATCAGCCGATGCGCGTAGTAAATAGGGAGAGGCATCAGCTGCGGAGTTTCGTCGCACGCATAGCCGTACATGAGGCCCTGGTCGCCTGCGCCCTGCTCTAGATCGAGCCCCTTGCCTTCGTCGACACCCTGCGCGATATCGGGCGACTGTCGATCGAAGGCGGTGACCACCGCGCATGTCTTGTAATCGAAACCGATGTCGGAACTGTCGTACCCGATGCGCTTGACCACGTTGCGAGCGAGTTCACTGTAGTCTACGACTGCCTTCGTCGTGATCTGACCGGCCATGACGACCAGGCCGGTACAGACGAGTGTCTCGGCGGCGACTCGACCCCATTTGTCCTGGGCCAGGATGGCATCCAGCACTGCATCGGAAATCTGGTCTGCCACCTTGTCGGGATGACCCTCGGAGACTGACTCGGACGTAAACAAGAACTCGTTCATGAGGCGGGTGCTCCCTGCCGGCTAAAAGCTCAATAGAATAGCAAAAAGAGGATACTGCGTGCAGGTCGAAGCGTTACCGCCGATGCTCAAGTGGGGACTGAAGCCATTGGCTTGGCTGCCTCTGCCCTGGCTGCACGTGTTCGGATGTGCGCTGGGGCGTATCGTCTATCGCACATCCCGCGGGTATTCGGCTCGTTTGGACGAAAACTTGAGGCAAAGCGGGTTGGCGTCGTCCGAGGCCGAGTTCAACCGCTTGCGGCGGGCGGCAGCCGGCGAGGCCGGCAAGACGATTCTGGAGCTGCTTGCGATCTGGTCGAGTTCATCCAGGCGCGTCGAAGGCTGGATCATCGAGGTCGAGAATCGCGCACTGATCGAAGAGGCGCATCGGTCCGGCAAAGGGATCCTGCTCCTTACGCCGCACCTGGGATGCTTCGAAATCGCCGGTTACCATTTTGGCCAGACGTTGCCCATCACGATCCTCTACCGGCCGCCGCGCATGCGTTGGCTGGAGCCCTTGATGATCGCGGGTCGCGCCCGGGGCCAGACCGAACTTGCAACGACCGACCTCAAAGGCGTAAGACGGTTGCTGAAGGCGTTGCGCAAAGGAGATGCGGTGGGTTTGCTGCCTGACCAGGCACCTCGGTTCGGCGAAGGCGTGTGGGCGCCGTTTTTCGGACGCCCGGCATTCACCATGACGTTGTGCAATCGAATCCAGCGTGCCACCGGTTGTCGAACCTTCATGGTGTTCGCCGAGCGTCTGCCGCGGGGAAAAGGCTTTCACCTGCACGTGGATCCGCTCGATGGGCAGTTTGCCACCGAGGCCGATCTAAACGCAGCGGTCGAGCGCGTGGTGCGCCGTCGGCCCGAGCAATATCTGTGGGGATACGACCGATACAAGGTTCCCCGCGGCGCCGAACCTGCGGCTACCGCCGCCGAAGGCGATCGAACATCGTCGAACGAGGTGGCATCGTGATGTCGATGGACGCAGGAAACTAGCGGGGCGCCCGGATGGCTCGAATTGCGCTCGCACTCATGTGGCTGCTGCATTTTCTACCGCTCGCGGTGTTGGCGCGGATCGGCGATGGGCTCGGTGAGGTGCTCTTCGTCGTCGGACGTGCTCGCCGGCGCGTGGCGCTTACGAACCTCGCTCTTTGCATGCCTGCGATTTCGGAATCCGAGCGACGACTGCTTGCGCGCCGACATTTCCGCGGTGTCGCGCGCAGCCTGCTCGAACGCGGGATACTCTGGTGGGGGTCGGCCGAGCGCATTCACAGCATCGTTCGATTCGAGGATGAAGCGAATTGGCGCGCCGTGACGGATCGGCCGGTCATCTTCCTGGTGCCGCATTTCGTCGGATTCGAGGCGGGTGGGTTTCGCTTCAACACGGAACATCCGGTCGCCTCGATGTACTCGAAGCAGCGCAACCCTGCGTTCGACGCCGCTTTCCTGCGCGCGCGCCTGCGCTTCAAGACGGCAAAGATGTTTTCGCGCCAGGACGGCGTGAGGAACATCGTCCGGTCCCTGCGCGAAGGTCTGCCCTTCATCTACCTGCCCGACATGGATTTCGGGCCGCGCGATGCCGTGTTCGTTCCGTTCTTCGGCGTGCAGGCGGCGACCATCACGGGCCTTGCCCGCCTGACCGCGATTTCGAAGGCAGTGGTGGTGCCCCTGATCACACGGCAATTGCCCGGCGGGGAAGGGTACGTTGCGCGGTTCTATCCCGCATGGGAAAACTTCCCGAGCGGCGACGACATCGCTGACGCGCGGCGCATGAACGCATTCATCGAGGCCCGTGTGCGCGAAATGCCCGAGCAGTACTATTGGGTGCACAAACGCTTCAAGACGAGGCCCGAAGGTGAGCCTGCAATCTACGATCGATGAAGAGCCGGCTGCGATTCGTCCGATGACCGAGGCGGACATCGAGCCCCTGCGTGCGCTCGCTCGCGAGATCTGGGTGCGACACTACACCCCGATCATCGGCAGCGCCCAGATAGAATACATGCTCGAACAGCGCTATTGCCCTTCGGTGCTTGGTGCTGAACTGGCTCGCAGCGATATCTGGTGGGATCTGCTATTCGTGGCCGAAGCGATGCGGGGGTACGCCTCCTGTTTCGTCGCCGAAGAAGCGCGCATGCTGAAACTCGACAAGCTCTACATTCACCCTGACCTGCAGCGCGGCGGGTACGGCCGGCGGATGCTGGGGCATGTCATCGAAAGGGCCAGGGTGCTGGGTATCGGGAAGATCGCCTTGGCGGTGAACAAGCGCAATTCGAATGCCATCGCGGCGTATGAGAAGTGGGGCTTTCACATCGAGCAATCTGTCGTGAAGGATATCGGCAATGGGTTCGTGATGGACGACTTCATCATGGCGAAGGAAGTATGATCCGTGCGCCTTGCAAAGTTTGAGGCAACCGATTCGGGATCGTGATGCACCTCAAGTTTACGAAGATGCACGGTCTGGGCAATGACTTCGTCGTCGTCGATGCGACGCGGGACGCTTTCGGGCTCGGTCCCGATGCGCTGCGCCGCCTGGCCGACAGGCGCTTCGGCGTCGGATGCGATCAGATCCTCATCGTCGAACGACCGCGCACGGCGGATGCCGATTTCCACTATCGAATCTTCAATGCCGACGGCGGCGAAGTGCAAAGTTGCGGCAACGGCGCGCGCTGCTTCGCACGCTTCGTCCGCGAGAAGGGCCTGACCGACAAGACGCAGATTCGCGTGGAAACCGCGGCCGGCATCATCGTGCCCCGCATTCATCCCGATGGGCTCGTCAGCGTCGACATGGGCGTGCCCGAGTTCGAACCGAAGCGAGTGCCCTTCGTCGCACCGAGACGCGAACCGACGTATGTGCTCAGGGTGGGCAACGAAGAGCGTGTCGTTCGCGTCGTTTCGATGGGCAATCCGCACGCGGTGCAAGTCGTGCAGAGCGTTGCCGATGCACCGGTTCTAACTGAAGGTCCTCTGATCGAGGCGCACGAGCGTTTCCCCGAGCGCGTCAATGCCGGTTTCATGCAGATCGTGGATCGTCATGCCATCCGTTTGCGCGTCTTTGAACGCGGAGCGGGAGAAACCCTGGCCTGCGGGACGGGCGCCTGCGCTGCGGTCGTGGCAGGGATCGCGGGCGGATTACTCGATACGCCGGTGCGCGTATCGACTCATGGCGGCGAGCTGGATATCGAGTGGGGAGGTGAAGGGAGGTCCGTCGTCATGACGGGGCCTGCATGCACCGTGTACGAGGGTGAGATCGAGATCTGATGCCGATGCAGCCCATGGGATGTGTCGTCGTCGAGCCATCTGACCAGGCGGTCCCGATCCGTCGGCCAGGAGAAGCCAAGGGAGATTCATGAAAGCAGAAGAAGTCGCGCAGTTCCTCAACCAGCACCCGGAGTTCTTCGAGCAGTACGCTGAAATGCTCGCCGAGGTGGTCATTCCGCATCCTCACGGGGGGCGGGCCATTCCGATTTCGGAGCGTCAGATCCTCTCGTTGCGCGAGAAGGCGCGCCGGCTCGAATCGAAGCTGGGCGAACTGATCCGCTTCGGCGAGCAAAACGACGCCATTACGGACAAGCTGCATCGCCTCACCCTTTCGCTGATCGGGGCGCGGGACGTGGCTGCGGTCCTCCACGTCATCCGATTCAATCTGCGCGAAGATTTCGCGGTGCCGCATGTCACCGTGCGGTTATGGGGAGATTTCGCGGACGCCGAGTCGCACCCGGTCACCGACGAGGCGCGCAAGTTCGCGCAGGGCTTGAACAACCCCTATTGCAGCGCGCATCCGATGGCCGATACGCTGACATGGTTCGGGGATGTCGCATCGCATTTGCGATCCTTCGCATACATTCCGTTGCGCAGCGAGCAGAAGTTCGGGCTGCTCGCGCTGGCAAGCGAGGATCCCCAACGCTTCTATCCGGAGATGGGCACATTGTATTTGCGCCGTCTCGGCGAGATTGCGGCGGCAGGGCTCATGCGCAATCGCGCGGGTTGAGCGGGCGATGGCGAACTTTCAAGCCGGGACGCCGCACGACGCAACGTTGCCTGCGGCGGCGGAATGTCTTGAGCGCTTCGTAAGTCACCTCGCGACAGAACGACGATTGTCCGATCACACGATCGAGGCCTACCGCCGCGATATCGAAGCGCTGATCTTCCACGCGCAGGATCTTCCGCTCGACCAGCTGACGGTTCACCACATTCGACGGGCAGTGTCGGCCCTGCGTGCCAGGGGACTCTCGGGGCGCACCCTCGCGCGAATGTTGTCTGCCTGGCGAGGGCTCTACGGATTCTTGGCGCGAGAGTACGGGATAGCACAGGATCCCTGTCATGCCGTGAAGGCGCCGCGCAGTGAAAAGCGATTGCCGAATGCACTCACGGCGGACGACGCGCGGCGTCTGGTCGAGATGGACGCCGACGATCTGCTCGCCACGCGCGACCGTGCCCTGCTCGAACTGTTCTACTCGTCGGGGCTGCGGCTGTCCGAACTGGTCGGCTTGAACTGGAGCATGCTCGATCGCCACGACGGCACGGTGCGCGTCACCGGCAAGGGTTCGAAAACGCGACTCGTCCCCGTGGGCCGCAAGGCGCTGGAGGCGCTTCAGGTTTGGGAAGCCCTTCGTGCAGGTTTGCCAGCCGAGGAAGTGCAGGCCGTGTTCGTCAATCGTCAGGGGCGACGGTTGTCGGCCCGCTCGGTGCAGAGGCGCGTTCGACGTGCGGGGATCGTGCAAGGGCTGGCGACGCGGGTTCATCCGCATGCGCTGCGTCACTCGTTTGCCTCGCACGTACTGCAGTCGAGCGGTGACCTGCGTGCCGTGCAGGAGATGCTCGGTCACGCGAGCATCTCGACGACGCAAGTCTATACACATCTGGATTTCCAGCATCTCGCCAAGGTGTACGACGCGGCGCATCCACGGGCGCGACGCAAGACGCCGGTTCGGTCGGGAGCGAAGCGATCGCGGACATCCGCAACGTGAAGCAGCTGATACTGAAGTCCGGGCGGGAGAAATCCCTGCTGCGCCGGCATCCCTGGGTTTTCTCCGGCGCGATCGAACGGGTCATCGGTTCACCCGAAGTCGGAGAGACGGTTGTCGTGCGAAGCGGGCAAGGCCGATTTCTGGCTTATGCCGCGTTCAGTCCGGCATCCCAGATTCGGGCACGTACATGGAGCTTCGACGAATCCGACACGATCGACGCCGAGTTCATCGCCGAGCGTGTACGTCGCTCGGTTGCGTATCGAGTTGCCGTGATGCCCTCGGACTGCGAGGGCATACGGCTCGTGCACGCGGAGTCCGACGGCCTGCCCGGCGTGGTGGTGGACCGGTACGCCGATACGGCGGTGATGCAATGTTCGAGCGCCGGTGCGGAGAAGTGGCGTGATGCGATTGCCGATGCGCTCATCGCGCACGCCGGATGTTCCCGGGTCTATGAGCGCTCCGACGCCGAGGTGCGCCGCCTCGAAGGGCTGGAAGAGCGTAGCGGCGTGCTGGCCGGCGATGAGCCGCCGGATGCGATCCGCATACGCGAGCATCGCATGGCTTTTCTGGTCGACGTGCGCGGCGGGCAGAAGACCGGATTCTTTCTGGACCAACGCGACAATCGCAATCTTGTGCGGGAATCTTCAAAGGACAAGACAGTCCTGGACGTTTTCAGCTACACGGGTGGCTTTACCCTCTCTGCGCTTGCCGGAGGCGCGGTCCGCGTGACCACGATCGACAGTTCGGCCGAGGCCCTTGCGTGTGCGCGTTCGAACATCGCGGCGAGTGGCCACGATGCAAACGCAATCGACTGGCTGGAAGGCGATGCGTTCGCCCTGCTGCGGCGTCTGTTCGATCAGGGGCGCCGGTTCGACGTCATCGTGCTCGATCCGCCCAAGTTCGCGCCGACGGAGAAGCACGTCATGCGAGCTGCGCGTGCGTACAAGGATGTCAATCTCTGGGCGTTCAAGCTGCTTCGTCCCGGAGGATTGTTGTTCACGTTCTCGTGTTCCGGCGGTGTCGATGCCGCGCTGTTCCAGAGCATCGTCGCCGGCGCTGCGCTCGATGCGGGGGTCAAGGGAAGAATCGTGCGGCGACTTTCGGCGGCCGCGGATCACCCGGTGGCCCTCGAGTTTCCCGAAGGCGAGTACTTGAAGGGCTTGGTGATCGGCGTCGAATGAGGCACGTTCGCGATGCCTGAGAAGGGCGGTCAACGCCTTCTTTTGTCGTGTCCATGCCGATCCCGCATGCCATAGGCGACGATCTCGGGCGTCGCACACAATGGCGCTACTACTTTTCCAGTGTCGCGAACCGGCTGACGTTCATCGCGAACCCGGACGCTTATCTCCAGAAGGACGTGCCGGCGGCGAAACCCACTGGTCAGAGCTAAGAGACAGGCGCTACGCGCAGGAACTGTGATGCTAAGCGCAGGGCTCGCGAGCTGGGGGGAGGACTTGCTCCACCATCAATGCTGGGCGTGGGGTGCCGACGTGCGGTACCCCGAGGGCAATCTCCTGCTTCGCTACGGATTCGAGCGCGTGGTGCTGGGTGAGGCCCGGCGTTACGTCCTGAAGCGGGGAGGCCGGTTGATCGTACTCTGGCCTTTCGGCCTGGCGTTTGCGAAGCCGTCTCGGGCCGGGGCTCTGGCGATCTTCGTCGGACGCTTCAGCTTCGAGCCGAAGTGCATCACCCCCTCGAGCGCTGCGAACGCGTGGAGTTCCGCTTGTCTGGACGACGTGGCATCTCAATCCATTGATGAGCCGGCGGCCTTAGGTGTGACGCTCGCGGCGGTACGGTGGATCGAGGCCTACGAACGCTGGGTCAGTCGTGTCGCCGGACGAGCCTATCGGGATCGAACACTGCTCACCTGGGATCGCGCGACGCTTTGCGGGGGCGAATTGCGTAGAGGATGGAAGCGCTTCGCGCGCGAGTTCGCGATCGAAGTGTCCAGAACGACGAACAACCCCTACGGTACACCTTCGTCGCTTGTGCGGGGCCTCCACGGCTGACGCTATTCGTCGAACTCGTGACGACAGCTTTGGCTTATCGGCATGGCGCGCGCGGCGCCGCGTGAAGCACACACGAATACAACGGCCGCATGGGGCGGCCGCTGGTCGGGCTCCACGCGCGCCTACCCCCCCTAGGCGAGGCCCAGCGAGTTGGTGATGCGAATCGCCTTGCCTTTCGCCTGCCGAGCCCTGCGACGCAGCCCCAGTCCGATGAGCCCGAGACCGCAGAGCATCATCGCATAGGCTTCTGGTTCCGGAACGGGCGCCGCCACGACTGCGAAGTCGAAGTAAAAGCGTCCCGAATCGCCGATATTCGAAAGCGGGTTCAAATTGACCAACTGAAACTCTGCCGAGTATGTGCCGGGCGCGGCGCCATCCATGACCGAGTAGACCGGCTTGTACGTCCACGAGTTGCCAGCGCCCAGCAGTATCGTGTCGCTCACCGAGAACAGGTTGGTCAGCGACTCCGTGCCGATGGTAAGTCCCGGTGTTGCTGACAGCAGTTTCAGACCGACGGTCACCCCGCTGAGGCTGCCCGACCAGCGGCCGCCGCTGCTGTTGAAGAGAATGGCTTCGTCGCTGCCGGGCGCGAATCCGGCCAGGCTCTGGAGCGGTGCCATGCCGATGTAGCTGTACTCGGAGGCCCCGACCGAAGAGCGCAGCCGGTCTACGTAGATGCCGCTGCCGGCGGTGAGCGGCAGGCCCGGTTCGCCCGAGAAAGTCTCCGGAATCCGGTTGTTGGCGTTCGTGTCCCGGACCGCCGGATGCGGGGCGGGTCCTGCGTAGCTGTAGGTGCCGATTCCATGGAAGTGGTCGCCGTGATCGAAGAGCAGGGTCAGGCGCCCGGCGTTAGCTTCGGGCAGACCTGCATAGCCTCCACTGGGAATCGTCGTGCGGCCGTCGAGGCCGATGTAAAACCCGATGCCTTCGTCATGACGTACGCCGGCCTGAGCCTGGGTGGCCGGCAGCAGCGCGATGGCAAGGGTAACGACGAAAGGTTTGAATTTCATGCGGTTCTCCTGTGGCTATTGTCGGAATGGGGGCGCATGCATCGAAACGAGACGCTCCTTAAATGCATCTTCGTTGCAATATAAAAGAATGGCAAGGAGCATTCAGGTGACCGAGCGAGGTGATGTCGTCGAGCCGGGACCTCGGAGGCGGGGCGCAGCCGAGACGGAGATGGCAGGTATTGGCGAGCGTCTTGCCGGGTAACGATCGTGCGATCGTTTCGCAGGAGCGGTTTCCGGCGTTGAATGTTTGCAGTTGCGCTCGCGCCAATTGCAATGAAGTTGCCATTGCTGCGGGAGCTATGTTTAAATCGAAGCCGATCCTCCGAGGCAACGGATCGACTCCTTTCCGCCCGCAAATTCTTGGCGGTTTCCCTGCGCAATGGCCATGTATGTGCATTCCAGAGGCCGAAGTGGCCGGGCGGGCGGTATTCGAGCGGCGGGCGTAAGGTTCGCGGTCATTCTCGCCATCCATGTCGCGTTCCTGATGGCGTTGCTCCAACTCAGTCCGGAACTGCGTCGACAGGTTGCCCCTTTGCTCGTCAGCATCATTTCGCCACCACAGCCTGTCCCCGTGGAGCAACCTGCGCCGCGACCGGCAGCACCCGAAAGCGATGTGCAGCCGTTGAAAGTTGCGCGCCCCAAACCGGTCCAGCGCAGAGACATCGAGACGACGACCGCGCCCAGTGCGATCACGGCGGAACCATCGATGCCCGCCGATGCGTCGGTGTCTTCGCCTTCGCCAGCGGCCGGCGACGTTCCGTCCGTCGCGGTCGAGGGGAAGCCGGTGCCACCTGCTGCGGCCCCGACGCGGTCGCCCGTCGTCCCACCCAGGTTCGACGCTGCATATCTCAATAACCCCCGCCCGGACTACCCGAGAGCGGCGAAGCGCATGGGCGAGCAGGGCAAGGTCATGCTTCGCGTCTATGTCTCGACCGCAGGCATACCGGAGAAGGTCGAGGTCGGCACATCGAGCGGTTCGCGGCGTCTTGATGAAGCGGCACGGCTCGCTGTAGAGCAGTGGAAATTCCTGCCGGCACGACAGGGCGACGTCGCCGTTGCCGCATGGGTCATCGTACCGATCACATTCGCACTGGAAGGATGAAGCAATGAACGAACTGGGTTCGGCCGGCTTGGTCGGCTTCTGGATGCAGGCCGATGCGGTGGGTCGATCCGCAGCGCTGCTGCTGTTTGCGATGTCGCTCGTGACCTGGTATCTGGTTCTCACCAAGGTGCTGCAGGGCTGGCGGGTGCGTCGCCAGGCCAATGCGGCGCTCGATGCGTTCTGGCACTCGTCGAGCCTGGAGCAGATGCAGGCGCAAATGTTGCGGGCTGCGCCGGACAGCCCTTTCACCTTCGTCGTTCTCCAGGCGGCAGCAGCGCGCGAGCACCATGGACGGCACGGCCGATCGGGCGCTGCTTCGGTCCTCGACTTCAGCGAGTTCATGACGCGTGCGATCCGGCGCGGCGTGCAACGCGCCTCCTCGGGGCTCGATGCGGGCCTGTCGATCCTTGCTTCCATCGGTTCGACCGCGCCGTTCATTGGACTCTTCGGTACCGTGTGGGGCATCTACCATGCGCTGGTCGGTATCGGCTTTACCGGTCAGGCGACCATCGACAAGGTGGCGGGTCCCGTGGGGGAGGCATTGATCATGACTGCCTTCGGTATCGGTGTGGCCGTGCCGGCCGTTCTTGCCTACAACACGTTTCTACGCAGCAATCGGGTACTTCGCGAAGAACTCGATGGCTTCGCGCACGACCTGCATGCGTACGTCACGACCGGGGAACTGCTGATCCCTG
>JBIKKL010000706.1:0-2861 GCA_044360365.1 Burkholderiales bacterium
ACCGGCTGCGCCCCCGGAATCCGTACCGGCGCGCAACGACAAATCCGTCGCCATCGACGAACCGATCCGCTTCGTCCGCGTCTGGCTGCCCGGCTCGGCGCGGTAGCCGCCCTTCAGGTCGCTCGTCCACCGCGGATCCGCCCGGGTTGCCCTATCCATCAGGGAACTCCGTTTGCGTTTTCGAACATCGGTGGCGGCGCGACGCCCCTGCCGTTGAGGACCTAATTTAGGCGCGCACAGCGCTGCTGAAGTTCGACAATGCGCGTTCGGATCGCGTCGATATCGTCGGCCTCGGGCGCCAGCGCCGCGTAGCGCTGAAAATCGCCCAGGGCCGCGCGGAAGCATTCAAGCACAAGATGAAGGTGTGCGCGTTCGCGCCACTCCAGCGCATTGCCCGGCGTGAGCGTGAGTATGCGCGACGTGGTCGCAAGCGCTTGAGCATGCTGATTGTATTGAACGTGTATCCCTCGCAGATTGCGCAGCAATCGGGCAAGGATCTCGCGCGGATTGGCCGGCGCGAGCATTGCGGCAACGTCGGCCGGCCCCGGCCCTTGCCCCTGATCACCTCCGAGACGTTTCTGCAGTTCGGGAATCCCCAGGGAAACCCCCTTATGGTACGGATCGAGTACCACCGTGCCTTCGTGCACCGGGCACCGAACGAGGAAGTGCCCGGGAAACGAAACGCCTGCGAGCCTCAACCCCAGATGCCGGCCCAACCGCATGTAGACGATCGCGAGCGTAATGGGGATGCCGATCCGCCGGTCGAGCACTTCGTTCAAGAAGCTGTTGCGGGGATCATAGTAGTCGTCGACCGCACCCTGAAACCCCAGCTCGTCGAACATGTAGCGGTTGAGTGACCGGATCGCATCGGTCGGACCGATGTCTGGTCGAAGCCGCGCACGAAGGATCGCACCCAGATCGTCCAGCCGCCGAACGTACGCTTCCACATCGAGTTTGGGGTACTGTTCGGCGGCGATCAGAAGCGCACCGCGAACGAGATCGATGTCCCGATCGGGACCAAGCGCCATCCGTTCGAACTCGTCGACCGCCTGCATGTCGTTACCGCGTGGATTAGCCTGCCTGCGCCCCCCGCAACCACAATGCTCGTCGCACGCGGCGGAGGATTGCAATGACGGTCAATTGTGGCACGAGCCCGCCTCCACGACCAGACCGACTGGCTGGAAAGCGGTGCTTCGAAATCGAGATTTCCACGGCGAAGCGAAGTAAGCGCAGGGCCATTGGCCGAGCGACGGTCAGGCGACGACGCCTACCGCGAGCACTCCAGAGTGCTCTTGACCTGGCCGTCGGTGTCGACCGATTCCAGCCGGACGGAGAATCCCCAAAGGCGTGACATGTGCTTCATGACCTCCTGGGCTTCCTCGAGTTTCAGCGGGCGGTTGCGTGCCTGGAAGTGACGCAAGGTGAGCGATCGATCGCCGTCGCGGTCGTAGCGCACGACTTGAATATCCGGCACGCCGTTCTCCCGCTTGTACTGCTCCGAGAGCAGTTTGCGCACCCGCCGGTAACCGCCTTCGTCGTGAATTGCATCGATGAAGAGCTCGCCCTCGGATTCGTGATCGGCCACCGCGAAGAAGTGGAAATCGCGCATGAGCTTCGGCGACATGAACTGACCGATGAAGGATTCGTCCTTGAAGTTGCGCATGGCGAAGTCGAGCGACTTCAGCCAATCGGCACCCGCCAGCTCCGGAAACCAGCGCCGATCCTCGGCCGTCGGGGATTCGCAAATACGCTTCAGATCGGTAAACATCGCAAACCCAAGCGCGTAGGGGTTGATGCCGCCGAAGCCTCGTTCGTCGAACCCACGCTGGCACACGACGTTGGTATGCGACTGCAGGAACTCGAGCATGAAGCCGTCGTTGATCAAACGCCTGTCGTAAAGGTCGTTGACGAGGCTGTAGTGCCAGAACGTGGCCCAGCCCTCGTTCATTACCTTGGTCTGCACTTGCGGGTAGAAATACTGGGCCAGTTTGCGCACGATGCGCACCAGTTCGCGCTGCCATGGCTCGAGCCGTGGCGAATGCTTTTCGATGAAGTAGAGAATGTTCTCTTCGGGCTCGGCGGGAAAGTCTCGCTTCTTGCCCGTCGAACTGGTCGGTTCACGGCCCGGAACGGTGCGCCACAAGTCGTTGAACTGCCGCTGATCGTACGCAGCCCGAGCCTCCACGCGGGCGCGTTCCTCGCGCGCCGATGGCGGCTGCGGCCGCTTGAAGCGATCGACGCCGTGCAGACTCAATGCGTGACACGAGTCGATGACGGCCTCGACCTCGGCCTCGCCGTAGCGCTGCTCGCACTCCATCACGTAGCGGCGGGCGAACACCAGATAGTCGATGATTGCATCCGCCTCGGTCCACTGCCGGAAAAGGTAGTTGCCCTTGAAAAAGGAATTATGGCCAAAGGATGCGTGCGCAACGACCAGGGCCTGCATCATCATCGTGTTCTCTTCCATGAGATACGCGATGCAGGGATTGGAATTGATGACGATTTCGTAGGCGAGCGCCTGATAGCCCTTGCGGTAGGCCTGTTCGTTGCGGATGAACTCTTTGCCGTAGGTCCAGTGCGGATAGCCAACAGGCAAGCCGGCGCTGGCGTAGGCGTCGAGCATTTGCTCGGAACTGATGACTTCGATCTGGTTCGGGTAGGTGTCGAGCTTGAACCCGGCGGCGCTCTTCGCGATCTCGCGTTCGTACTTCTCGATCAGTTCGAAGTCCCAGTCGGCTCCGGTCGAGAGGTAGCTCATGCTGCGCGCGCTCCCACTTCCTTGCGGAACAGCTCCCGAAATACGGGATAGATCTCGTCGCGGCGCGTGACCCGCCGCATCGAAAACGCACCGGAGGGCGCCC
>JBIKKL010000705.1:0-2861 GCA_044360365.1 Burkholderiales bacterium
CGATTATAGGCGGGTCCGGCGCTACGCCGAGTTCGTTGATGAACGCGAAGTCGACAGGCAGGTGGCGATGTCCGACCGGCGCGAATCGGACGCCGGCGGACTGCTACACTCATCGTTCCACCGCTGCCCCCTGATTTAGAGAACCGTCATGAAGATCGCCGACGTCCATGCCCATGCCTTGTCGTTTCCGCTGCAGAATGCACCGCGCCGAGGGGCCGGCCAGCCCGTCAAGAAGGACATGGTTCTGGTCAAGGTGACGACCGAGGACGGCATCGTCGGCTGGGGCGAAGCGCACCACGCCCTTGCCCCGACGATCGTGGCGGCGCTCGTGAATCAGAATCTCGCACCGGTGGTGCGCGGGGCGGATGCCTTCGCCTACGAAGACCTGTGGCAACTGCTCTATACCAAGCAGGGTCAGACCCACGGCCCGGGCCAGGCCTTCTACAAAGCACTCAGCGGCCTCGACATGGCGCTCTGGGACGCCCGCGGCAAAGCCCTGGGACAACCCGTCTATCGGCTCCTCGGCGGCACCCGCAAGAAGACACGGGTGTATGCGGGCGGCGTGTGCCTGGGCTTCCAGGCGCCGGAGGCATTGCTGCGCGAGGCCCGCGGCTTCGTCGAGCAAGGCTATACGGCACTGAAGCTGCGCCTCGGCGACAGCGTCGAACGCGATATCGAACGCGTGCGCCACGTGCGCAGGGGACTCGGCGACGGCATCGATCTCATGGTCGACATCAACACGCGCTACACGCAGCTCGACATGCAGCGTGCTCTGCCCGGTCTGGAAGAATGCCGGGTGTTCTGGATCGAAGAACCGTTCACGCCGGACAATTTCCACGACTACGCGTTGTTCAATGCGCGCACGCTGGTGCCGCTGGCCGCCGGCGAAAATCACTTCACCCGCTTCCAGGCGCGGCAACTGCTCGAAGCCGACTGCGTCGACATCCTGCAGCCCGACCCCTGCAAGTGCGGCGGCATCACGGAAGCCAAGAAGATCGCCGACCTCGCCTCCGCCCATCGACGCATGTTCGCCCCCCACGTCGGCATGAGCGGCATCGACGGTGCGGCGTGCGTCCACCTGCTGTGTGCGGTATCGAATCCGCTGATCTACGAGAGCGACTGTGCCGCCTACAACCCGTTCCGCGACGAACTCGTGATCGGCGCGCCGAAAGTCGTCGACGGCTGGATCGAACCGAGCGACGCGCCCGGACTCGGCATCGAGATCGACGAGGCGATGATCGCGCGACTGCCGGGCATCCCGGGTCCCTGCTACGCCTGACGCACGCAGAAGACCTCGCATCCATCCGACGACACCCGCCCGTTCGTACCCGCACTTCATTTTTGGAGCTCACGCATGACGACCCTCGTCGACACCCTGGCCGACTACGCGCAACAACTGCGTTTCGAAGATCTGCCCGCCGAGGTCGTGCATCAAACCAAGCGTCTCATCGTCGATTCGATCGGCTGCGCGCTCGGCGGCTACAACTCGGAGCCCGCTCGCATCGCACGCGACATGGCAACGAACGTCAGCGCAGGCCGCGGCGCCGCCATCCTGGGCAGCGGGGAGCGGTCCAGCGCCGATCTTGCGACCTTCGCCAACGGCGTGATGATCCGATTCATGGATTTCAACGACGGCTACACGAGCAACGGCGAATCCGGTCATCCGAGCGACAGCCTGGCCGCCGCGCTCACCGTCGCCGACCTCATGCACCGAAGCGGCCGCGATCTCATCACGGCAACCGTGCTGGCCTACGAAGTGTTCTGCCGCATCTGCGACTTCACCGATCTCAAACCGATCGGCTTCGATCACGTCACCGTCGGCGGCATGGCAAGCACGGCGGCCGCAGCCAAGCTGCTCGGCCTCACCGATGATCGTCTTCGACACGCCTTCAACCTGGGCATCGCACCGAACATCGCGCTCTATCAGACACGCATCGGCAACGTGTCGATGTGGAAAGGCTGTGCCTACGCCAACGCCAGTCGCAACGCCGTCTTCGCGGCGTTGCTCGCAGAACGAGGCATGACCGGCCCCTCACCCGTGTTCGAGGGCGTCGGCGGCTACTTCAAGGCCGTCACGCGCCAGGCCTTCGAACTCGAAGCACTCGGCGGCCGCAACGGCGCGCCGTACAAGATCATGCAGATCCTCATGAAGCGTTTTCCGCTGGGACAGTACTCGCAGACGGTGGCCGAGGCTGCAATCGAAGTGCGTTCGCGCATCGCCTCGATCGACGACATCGACGAGATCCACGTTGAAACGCTGCAGACCGCCATCCGGCTCATGGCCGGCGATGCGCAGAAGTGGGAACCCGAAACGCGCGAAACCGCGGATCACAGCATGCCCTATACGGTTGCCGTCGGTCTCGTCCACGGCGACGTGGGCGAGGAATACTTCGACGAGCGCTACATCCGCGATCCGAAGCTGCGCGCACTGACCCGCAAGGTGAAGGTAAGCGAATGGGACGAAGCCAACCGCCGCATGCCCGAGGCGATGCTGTGCCGCGTCACCGTCACGACGAAGAACGGCGAGAAGCATGCAGCGAGCGTCGATTATCACCGCGGCCACTGGAAGAACCCGATGACCGATGCCGAAGTGGAGGCGAAGTTTCGCAAGCTCGCGTTGCATGTGCTCGCCCCGGCACAGGTCGACGCACTCGCGGCCCGCCTTTGGCAACTGGAGCACCTGCAGGATGCCGGCGAACTGCTGAAACTCACCGTATCGGCCAATTAGACCTGTCGAGGAGGCGCAGCATGCATACGACCGAGGATCTCGTCGTCGAGGACTACATGATTCCGGCAGCGGATGCCGGCATCGAACTGCACGTGCGCAACAAGCGGCTCGGCTCGCTCACGCAGTTCACGCC
>JBIKKL010000169.1:0-8728 GCA_044360365.1 Burkholderiales bacterium
CGATCAATCTCCCGTGACCGTCGCCGATCTCGAGATCGAACGCGCGATACGAAGTGCAGCTGTGACGGCCCACCCCGACCTCGGCTTGATCGGCGAGGAGTACGGTTCCACCGCTGAAAAACAGGCAAACCTCGTGATCGACCCGATCGACGGGACGGCCAACTTCGCTCGCGGCATCCCCATCTTCGCAACGCTGCTTGCGATCGAAGTCGATGCGCAGATCGTTGCCGGCGTCGTGGCGGCACCCGCGCTCGGCACCCGCTGGTACGCCTCTCGTGGCCAGGGCGCATGGCGCAACGGCCGCCGGATTCGCGTTTCGACCGTCGCGGACATCGCAATGGCTCAGGTCTTTCACGGCGGCATGGCCGGTGCCGAGCGAACGGGTGAATTGCCTGGTCTGCTGCCCCTGCTTCGGGCGAGCAAACGCCAACGCGGCTTCGGCGATTTCTACCAGCACGTACTGGTGGCGGAGGGCGCCGGGGAGATCGCCATCGACGTCGGGTTGTCTCCCTGGGACATCGCGGCACTCGTCGTCGTCACCGAGGAAGCAGGCGGCCGCGCGACGACGCTTGCGGGCGACCCGGACATTCGCGGAGGCAGCTTGCTCACCACGAACGGTCATTTGCACGAAAGCGCCCGCTCGATGCTGCTCGGCGGCCCCGATACATGCCAAGCCCGCGAAGCTCGCGCAAGCCGCCTATAATTCGTTCTCATATCGGCCCTGCAACCCGCAACCACGGCGCCATCGAAACGACCGGCATGAATACCAACTCGTCCGTCTGGGTCATCATCATCCTGCTCGCCGTCGTCGGGATACTCGCCTACGGCATCGTCAAGGTACGCAGGGCCCGCGAAGCCCACCGGGCGCGATCCGACGAGCGGGCAGCCGCCATGCTTCTCGCCATGCATCAGGAGACGGCGCGCTCGCGTGCCGTCCCCGAGCCCGATCGACGCGACGCCTCGCCGCGCGCTGCTGCCGCCGCACCGCCGGTGCCGGCCCCGGTGAAACACACCCTGCAACGCAAACCGCGTCTGCTCGAGGAAAACCAGCGGCTGCTCTATCTCGTTCTGCGTGCAGCAATGACGGACCATGTCATCATGGCCAACATCCGCATCGCCGATCTGATCGACCTCGGCACCAGTCCGAACTATTCGGAGCGCGAGACGAAGCTGCGTCTGCTGCAACAGGAGCGCATCGACTGCATGGTGTGCACGAACGAGCTCGTGCCGGTGGCTGCCGTGATGATTTACGACCATGCCCTCGGCGTACCCGAAGAGCGTGTCAAGACCGATGCACTGCGCGAACTGGGCATGAAGTTTCTGCGGTTTCGCAGCGACAACCTGCCTAAACCAGCCGAAATGCGCGGTTTGATTTTGAGCTAATTCCCTCTCGATTTTTCGGAGCATCACGTGCCTAACGTCGACATCATGGAACTGCGTCGGGACCTCGCCTGCGCCCTGCGGTGGGCGGCCCGGTATGGACTGCACGAAGGGATCTGCAATCATTTCAGCGTGCGACTGCCGGGGACGCCGGAGCGTTTTTTGATCAACCCCCAGGGGCTGCACTGGGCCGAGATCACGGTGGGCGATCTGCTCGTGGTCGACGGCGACGGTCATGTTCTCGAAGGACGACACACCGTCGAGCCGACCGCCTTCTACATTCATTCCGCCATTCACCGCGCACTCCCCGACGCCTTCTGCGTGATGCATACCCACATGCCCTATGCCACCGCGCTCACCGTCGCCCGCGATGGGAAGCTGGAATGGGCGAGTCAAAATGCCCTCAAGTTCTATGGCCGCGTTGCCTACGAAGAGGGCTACAACGGTCTCGCACTCGATGCGGCCGAAGGCACGCGGCTCGGCACGAAACTCCAAGGCTCGGACGTGCTGTTCCTCGCCAATCATGGCGTCATCGTGCGCGGCAAGTCGATCGCCGAAACATTCGACGATCTGTACTATCTCGAACGCGCCTGCATGCATCAAACCCTCGCCATGACGACTGGCAAAGCCCTGCGGATCGTGCCGGACGAGATTGCCCGGCACACGGCGGCGCAGATGGCGGGCGAATCGCAGCAGGCATCGTTGCATCTGGCCGCCTTGAAGCGCATTCTCGATCGCGAAGCGCCCGAGTGGGCGAGTTGCGCCTGAGCCCGCCTGCAGCTGCGGCGCACAACCGACGACCGACGGCGCTGGCGGGATACGTGCCGACGCCGCAGAATCGGGTCTTTTCCGCCATTCAATAGCCGATGCTTTCAGAAGCTGCCATTCGAGACCAGATCCCGCGCCTGCGCCGTTACGCAAGAGCCTTGACCGGCAATCGCGACACGGCCGACGATCTGGTACAGGACACCCTCGAACGGGCATTGTCGCGCAGCGCGCTGTTCCGCCCCGGCGGCGATCCGCGTCCCTGGCTATTCACCATCATGCACAACATCTTCGTCAATCAGGTGCGTTCGGCTGCCGCGCGACGGACGACGCAACTCGACGCCGACGCCTACGAACCGATCACCCACGATTCGACCCAGGACGGCCTGGCTCTGCGAGACCTGTCCCGCGCCCTGGCCGAGGTACCGGGCGATCAGCGTGAAGTCCTGCTGCTGATCGGTCTCGAAAATCTCTCGTATGCCGATGCCGCAGGCATTCTGGGTATACCTGTCGGCACCGTGATGTCTCGCCTCTCCCGAGGGCGCGAGCACCTGCGCGCCACACTCTCGGGCGTAGCGGATGCACCATCCCTGAAGGTGATCAAATGAGTACCGACAAGATCACCGAGGACATGCTGCAGGCCTACGTCGACGAGCAGCTCGCACCCGCGGAGCGTTTGCAGGTAGAGACACATCTCGCGAGCCATCCCGACGTCGCGGCGCGCATCTCCGACTTTCAGAAACAGCGTCACTTGCTGCAGGCAGCGTACGCCGAGGTTCTGACCGAGCCGATCCCGGAGGCGTTGCGTCGACCGCGCCGGGTCGCGGCAGGATCGACGCTGTGGCGGGTCGCAGCCGTACTGGTGTGGATGGCCGTGGGCGCAATCCTGGGCTGGGGCGTCCGCGATCGTCAGGCCGTACCCGCGCCGGCGCAGACAGCCGACATCGGCAATGACCTGATCGAACGTGCGCGCATGGCCCATGTCATCTACACCGCCGAGCAGCGGCGCGCGGTCGAAGTCCCTGCGAATCAGGAAGACGACATGATCCGCTGGCTCTCGAAGCGCATGAATACCGCCGTGCGC
This sequence comes from Burkholderiales bacterium, assembly GCA_044360365.1. Classification (GTDB taxonomy): domain Bacteria; phylum Pseudomonadota; class Gammaproteobacteria; order Burkholderiales; family WYBJ01; genus WYBJ01. The sequence goes on from JBIKKL010000169.1 coordinate 3,230, forward strand.
GTACCGGATCTCACCGCTCACGGATTTACAGCGCTCGGCGGTCGCCTGCTGCCCGGCGTGGATGGGCCCGCGTGTCAGATCATGTACCAGAACCAAGCCGGGAAACGCCTCACGATCTACCTTGCACGCGATTCCGGCAAAGCGCGCCCGGTGGAATTCAGCGATCGGGACGTCGTGCACGTCGTGGTCTGGAGTGACGGCAAGCTCGCGTTTGCCGTAAGCGCCGACCTCGATCGCGAGGCGTTGGGACGCATTGCCGCGACGATCGGCAGCAGGACCGAACCTCGGAGCTGAACCGGGCGGCTCACTCGCCAGCTTCCCGGGTCGCATCACGATATCCATCCCGGCGCTCCCGGTGATCGCGCCCTTGCGATCGAGGCCACGACCCCAATCTCTACCGTGGCCTGAAGGTCGCTTGACATGCCGGCGACGTCGACCTGATACCATGAGTAAGCCGCGGTAGACCAACCGCAACGAGAGGGTTCGGTGGAAAACAAGACCCAGTTCAACGTCTGGTACTTCATCATCGCAAGCGTTGCGGTGCTCTACATGGCCGATGCCTGGAAGCAGTACCGTCAGGTCGAACCCATCTCTTACAGCGAGTTCCAGAACCTGCTCGAAGCCGGCAAGGTGAAGGAAATCGCCATCCTCGACAACTTCATCCAGGGCACGCTGGCGCAACCCGACTCGAATGGACGCGACCAGTTCATCACCACACGGGTCGAACTCGATCTCGCCCGGGATCTCGCCAAGTACAACGTGAAGTTCACCGGTGTCGTACAAAGCACGTGGCTGAAGGATCTGCTCGGGTGGGTGATCCCGGCCATCGTCTTCTTCGGCCTCTGGATGTTCCTGATGCGGCGCTTCGCCGAAAAGCAGGGACTCGGCGGCGGATTCATGTCGATCGGCAAGAGCAAGGCAAAGATCTACATGGAGACGGATACCAAGGTTTCCTTCGACGACGTTGCCGGGGTCGATGAAGCCAAGGACGAACTGCGGGAAGTGGTGAACTTCCTCAAGTCCCCGGAGCAGTACAGTCGGCTCGGCGGGCGCTTGCCGAAGGGGGTGCTGCTCGTCGGCCCGCCGGGCACCGGCAAGACGCTGCTCGCGCGTGCGGTCGCAGGCGAAGCCGGGGTACCGTTCCTGTCGATCAGCGGATCGGAGTTCGTCGAGATGTTCGTCGGGGTCGGCGCGGCGCGCGTGCGCGACCTCTTCGAACAGGCTCGTCAGAAGGCCCCTGCGATCATCTTCATCGACGAACTCGATGCGCTCGGACGCGCCCGCGGCGCATTCGGCGGCATGGGCGGTCACGACGAGAAGGAGCAGACGCTCAATCAACTCCTCGTCGAGATGGACGGGTTCGACCCGAGCGCCGGGCTCGTTCTGCTCGCCGCGACGAATCGACCCGAGATTCTCGATCCCGCGCTGCTGCGCGCCGGACGCTTCGATCGGCAAGTTCTGGTGGACCGCCCCGATCGCGTCGGGCGAGTACAGATCCTCAACGTTCATCTGAAGAAGGTGCGACTGGGCCGCGATGTCAGCCCGGAGGAGATTGCAGCGCTCACACCCGGGTTCTCGGGCGCGGACCTCGCCAATCTGGTCAACGAAGCTGCCCTGCTTGCCACGCGACGCAGCGCCGAATCGGTCGAGATGCAGGATTTCAATGCCGCCGTCGAACGCATCGTGGCAGGGCTGGAGAAGCGCAATCGCCTGCTCAATCCGCATGAGCGACGCGTCGTCGCCTACCACGAGATGGGTCATGCGCTGGCGGCGAGCGCGATCCCCGGCAGCGATCCCGTGCACAAGATTTCGATCATTCCGCGCGGCGTGGGCGCCCTCGGCTACACCATCCAGCGCCCAACGGAGGATCGCTTCCTCATGACGCGCACGGAGCTGGAGAACAAGATGGCCGTGCTCCTTGGCGGACGGGCAGCCGAGCATATCGTCTTCCAGCATTTGTCGACGGGCGCTGCGGACGACTTGCAGAAGGTCACCGACATCGCACGCTCCATGGTCATGCGATACGGCATGGACGCAACGCTGGGACACGTCGCCTATGAATCCGACCGACGCTCCTACCTGGGCAACGGCGGCCCGGCCGGAAGTGAGCGCACTTACTCTGAAGCAACCGCGCGCGAAATCGATCGCGCCGTGCACGATCTGATCGAGGCCGCGTTCGATCGCACCGTGGGTCTACTCACCGCCCGCAGAGCCATCCTCGAAGAGGGCGCGCGTCAACTGCTGGAAAAGGAAACGATCACGGAAAAGGAGTTGCACGCGGTGATTCAGACGGGGACGGCGTGAACGCCTGATCCATCGACCGAGCTACTGTGGCGCAAGCGGCGGCGCGCCGGGCGGCAGCTTCCCGTATCGGGAAAAGTACTCGCGGTCGAGCTGCGCATCCTTCTTGTAGTGAGGCACCCGGAAGACGTAGCGCTTCCAGTTCTGCAGACGGAACGGGACGTCCTTCGCCTCTTCTTCCCAGTAGCGATCCCCGAGCACGATGTTGTCCTCCACGTCCATGAGCCAGTTCGCCTTGGAGCGTTCGCTGCCGAACAAATAGAGCTTGCCCTGGTGGATCGTGAAGACATTCGCATGAATGTTGGCCTTCAGGGCATACGGGGCACCGCTCGCGCAAAAACCGGCGTACTGCGGGACGTAGCGCTGTGGATCGGCCATAAAGCGCGTCCGGTGTTCATCCTTCGAGAATCGGTACGTAACGCCGTCATGCTCCACACGCACGGCAGGATCGCCCTTCACGACCCGATGCTCGGTGAAATAGGCAACCGGATCGTTGCCGCGCAGCATCAGCTGCTCGTCGCTACCGTCGCGCACCGTGTTGCGTACCGTGCCGCAGCCCGAAGCGATCAGTGCGGTGGCAATCAGCATCAGCCGAACGATGGCGATTCGCGAGTGCTGCAATCGAGTCATATTCCCTCCGCGACATAAGGCGATTCCACGCCGTAAGAACCCGTTCCAGCCGGATCGAAGCCCAACAGGCGATGGATCTCCGCGTACGCCGCTTCGATTTCGGCAAGGCTCTCGCCGCCGACGTTCACCACGAGATACCGATGGCTGCCGAGCCACTTCATCTCTCGCCGCAGCGCCGCCCCTCGCTTGAGGTACAGCATCACTTCGGCGTCGGGGTACCGACCACGAACCTCAGCCAGTTCCCGCGCTGTCGGTCGATGCGGCATCGGCGCGCCGTCGAAGCGACGCCCGATGCAGCTCGCCGCCACAGCACAACGTGCTGCGCCAGGAATCGGCACCAGGCGAGGAACGTCACCACATGCGAGATCGAGGAGCGCCCGGTAGGGATCGAATCCGCCGACACGCGCATAGAGACCAGCAAGCTGAGATGCCATGCGCGGATTGATTTCGATCAGCGTGAGCTGGTCGGCATCGGGATCCCAGAACGCTTCGAGATTGAAGAATCCGTGGTCATAGCCCAGCGCCGCGAAGACTCGCTCGGCAATGTTCGTCAACCGCTCCATCACCCTGGCCGGAAGCTGCGACGGATGCACGAAACGATGGAACTGGTCGGTGCCGGGATACATCAGCGCATCGCTCGCTCCAAGGACATTCAACCGTCCTTCGTGCAGCCAACCATCGAGGTTGACCTCGATGCCACGGGCAGGACTCTCCACGATCAGATGGTGCGCGTCGATCTCCTGCTCGGGCGCGAATCGGGCGGCGAGATCGTTGTACGGCTTGACCAGTCGGCGAATGATCCACTCCTCCGCCCGACCGAAGTGCAGATGCCGCTGCAGTTCGGGCGGATCGCGGACCAGCCGCGTCAGCACCGAAAACGTGGCACGCACGGGCTTGACGTAGAACGGGAACGCCAGCCCGAGACGCTCGACGTCGAACGTCCCGAAGGGAAAGACCGCAAACGTCGGCACTGCCTCCGGTGCAGCGCGCTTCTGGGCGAGGCGCGAATAGTACTTGTGCTGCGCGGCTATCAGCGCGCGAGGCGGGGAACCGGGCAAGCCCAGCATCGCCGCCAGCACGGCGGCGATCGTCGCACCAAAGTACTCGTTGTTGCTGATCACGCCATCGATCCGGCCGCGCCAGCGCTGCGCGAGCTGCTCCACGAAACGGCAGGCATCGAAGGTGGCAAGACGCACGTTCGACGGAAAGCGAAACAGGTCGAACCCGGCATAAACGAGCTCGATGTCATCCGCCGCAGCGCGCCGCAGCGCGGAACTGTCCCATTCCTTGGAAAACAACACGAGGACGCGGCGGCGAACGCGAGGCATCGTTTCAATCCGGCCTTTTCGCCGCCATGGTACGCACCCGTGCGGACGCAACGTAGTTGGTACCCAGCATGAATGTCGACATGCGGAAGTCTTCGAGACACGGCAGGAGTCGGGCCCAGGGCGCATCCAGCCCGCTCAGCGTCGTCACATAAGGCCTCGCCTTGAGAAGGCGCCACCATCGCAGCGGAAGGAACCAGACCGACGGATGCTTGATGCCCGCCAGGGCCACCCGGGCGCCCGGGCGCAGATGGGCCAGAATGTTTGCCAATGCAGCCGAGGACTGCAGAACATCATGCGTGTAGTTGAACAGGACGGCGTCGTACGGCCCGTCGAGACCGGCTGACTCCATCGGCGCTGTCACGACGCGCACGTTCTTCCACCCCGACGTGGCCACGCGCCGCTCGGCCAGGGTGGTCATGTCGGCACTCACGTCGACGCCGGTGACGAATCCGGCATCCCCCACGCCTTCGCGCAGCATCGGAAAGGACAATCCGGTTCCGCAGGCGACGTCGAGGACGCACTCACCAGAACTCAGCCCGAGCAGTCCGATGGTCCGCTGCCTCAATGCGAAAGTCCGGCGTGCGCTCGCATCGTAGCCGGAAGCACGCGACCGATACTTGCAAATGGCGAGCTTGGGGTCGGGCCCTGAGGTCGTCCCCATCGCTACTGCATCCTGAACATCCGACCCACCCGTTCCCATTCATCGAACCGTGACATGACGTGCCTGAAAAACCCCGGTACGGGCATCGCACGACACACCCGAAGAATTCGATCGGCAACCCGAATAGGTTACACCCTTCTCGCAATTCTGCTTCTCCTCGACCCAGGTTTGCACGGTCGGGCTCAGCGGTATTTTGCCGCCGTGATGAACTGACCGAACGTTTCACACCAGACGATCGCCGCGGAATAGTTGGCGGCATCGATGCCGTCGGGGATCGCGACGATGAAGTTCCTGAACGTCTTCACGTCGCCGACGCGCACCATCGATGGCTTGAGACGCTCGAAGTCGGCCTCGGTCTCGACGAACTCCGGCGACAGGTAGAGCTTGTAGTCCGGTCCCGGAGCGAGTTTTCCCTCGAACACGATGTGCTTGTGACCGATGGACACCTCGCCCTCGCCCCAGTGGAGCGCGTCGCTGTCCTTCAGATCCCGGCGAAACTGCCCCTTGTAGCGCGCAGAAAACGACTTTGCATGCACGTCCGACTGGGACGGCGCCGGCGGCGCAATGAGTATCGGCAAG
>JBIKKL010000111.1:0-10560 GCA_044360365.1 Burkholderiales bacterium
GGGCTGACGTCCATCGGGGCTGCACGCTATTACATCGTCAGCCAGATCGGCATGCTGCCGGGCACGCTGGTGTACGTGAATGCCGGCACCCAGCTCGGCGCCATTCAGTCCCCCGGCGACATCCTGTCCCCCGCATTGCTGGGGAGCTTCGTTCTGCTTGGCCTCTTTCCGCTGCTGGCCAAATGGCTTGTCGGTATCGTGCAGCAGCGCAAGGTCTATGCACGATGGTCTCGCCCGGCGCGCTTCGATCGCAACCTGATCGTCATCGGAGCGGGCGCAGGCGGGCTCGTCACAGCCTATATCGGCGCTGCCGTGAAGGCGAAGGTAACCCTGATCGAAGGTCATGTCATGGGGGGCGATTGCCTCAACTACGGCTGCGTGCCGAGCAAGGCCCTGCTTCGATCGGCCAAGCTCGCGAAGCAGTTGCGGACCGCCTCCGACCTGGGCATGACGGATGTGGTCGGTCGCGTGGACTTTTCCGCCGTGATGGCGAGAGTGCACGCAGTCATACGCACGATCGCGCCCCACGACTCGGTCGAGCGCTACACGAGCCTCGGCGTCGAAGTGCTGCAGGGGCATGCGCGCATCGTCACGCCCTGGAGCGTCGAGATCACCACGCAGCATGGCGCCAAGCACATGCTCACCACACGCAGCATCGTCATCGCTGCGGGCGCCACGCCGTTCGTCCCGCCGATCCCGGGCCTGAAGGAGGCCGGATGTCTCACGAGCGATACGGTCTGGGGTTTGAAGTCGTTGCCCCGGCGTCTGGTCGTGCTGGGGGGCGGGCCGATCGGATGCGAACTCGCCCAGGCCTTCGCCCGCCTCGGCAGCGAAGTGTCGCAGGTCGAAATGGCACCGCGCATCATGAGCCGCGAGGATCCCGATGCCGCCGACCTCGTCGCCGCATCGCTTCGAGCTGACGGAGTTCATCTGCTCGTGGGCCATCAGGCCGTCCGAGTCGAAAGCGACGCCCATGGCAAGCGCCTCATCGTGAAGCACGGCGAACGCGAGATGCCGATCGAGTTCGACGAACTCCTTTGCGCAGTGGGGCGCAGCCCGCGGGTATCCGGGTACGGTCTCGAAGAACTCGGCATTGCGCTCACGCCGCGCAAGACGATCGAAACCAACGCCTGGCTGCAGACGCTCTATCCGAACATCTATGCCGTCGGCGACGTGGCCGGGCCTTTCCAGTTCACGCACACCGCCGCCCATCAGGCCTGGTATGCGGCGGTGAATGCGCTCTTCGGCCGCTTCAAGCGCTTCAAGGCCGACTACTCGGTGATCCCGTGGACGACCTTTACCGCTCCCGAGGTCGCCCGGGTCGGACTTTCGGAAGACGAAGCGAAAGCGGCAGGCACGCCTTATGAAGTCACCCGGTACGGCATCGACGACCTGGATCGGGCCATCGCCGACGGCACTGCGCACGGCTTCGTCAAGGTGCTCACCGTCCCGGGCAAGGATACGATCCTCGGCGTCACCATCGTCGGCGAACATGCCGGAGACCTTCTCGCGGAGTACGTGCTCGCGATGAAGCACAAGCTCGGGCTCAACAAGATCCTCGGCACGATCCACACCTACCCCACGCTCGCCGAAGCGAACAAATACGCCGCAGGCGAATGGAAGCGCGCGCATGCGCCGCAAAAGCTTCTCGAATGGGTGGGCCGCTATCACGCGTGGGAGCGCAATTGATGGCAAATGAAACGATGGTCAGTCACATGCGCCGTCGCATCGTGCTAGGCCTGCCGATGCTGGTACCCGTCGGCCGCAGCTACGCGCAGCCGACCTTCGACCACACTCATGCGCCGTGGACTGCGCTGCTCAAGAAGCACGTCGTCGTCCTGCGCGGCGGCCAGACGACGCAAGTGCGCTATGCCGGCTTCATCGGCGATCGCAAGCTGCTGCAGGCCTACCTCGGTACGCTCTCGGCCGTCAGCGAGTCGGCATTCAAGTCGTTCTCGCCCGTACAGCAGCAAGCCTTCCTGATCAATGCCTACAACGCGTACACCGTCGAACTCATCCTGACCAAGTACCCGGATCTCGCCTCGATTCGCGATCTGGGATCGCTCCTGACGACGCCCTGGAAACGCAAGTGGGTCCCTTTGCTGGGCGCCACCGTCTCCCTGGACGACATCGAACACGAAATGCTCCGCAAGCGCGGCCGCTACGATGAGCCGCGCGTCCACTTCGCTGTGAATTGCGCAAGCATCGGCTGTCCGGCATTGCGCGAAGAGGCCTTCGTGGGCGAGCGCCTCGAAGCCCAGCTCGAAGAACAGACGGTGCGCTTCCTGTCCGATCGCGGTCGCAACCGATACAACGCCGAGCGTGCACGACTCGAGGTCTCCAGGATCTTCGACTGGTACGGGGAGGATTTTCGTCTGGGGCATCGCGGCATTGCCTCGCTGCCCGCCTTCCTTGCACGCCATGCCGATCGGCTCGCCGATGCCGCTTCCGACCGCGACCGCATCCGCACGCAAAAGCTCGAGATCACGTTCCTCGACTACGACTGGAAACTGAACGACGCCCGATGAGCCGCAATCCGCTTCACCCGGACGAGGCACCTTCGACGCCAGCCGGCGCTGTGGCAGTCATCGTCTTCGCACGTGCACCGGTACCCGGCCACGCCAAGACCCGACTGATTCCGGTACTGGGTGCGCAAGGCGCAGCCGCCCTTGCGCAACGCATGCTGGAACATGCGGTCGCCGTCGCGTGCAATGCAGACATCGGGCCGGTCGAATTATGCGTAACCCCGAATGGATCGCACGCGGTATTCGATGCGCTGCGTGTGCGCCATGGCATCGATGTGATCGAGCAGGGCGAGGGCGACCTCGGCGCACGGATGCATCGAGCCCTTGAACGTGCACTGTCCAAGGCACCCGCTGCCATCCTCTTCGGTACGGACCTTCCCGATCTCGACGCTCACGCACTGCGCTCGGCAGCGACTGCACTGAACGATCACGACGCCGTGTTCGTACCCGCCCTCGACGGCGGCTACGGACTCGTCGGTCTGAGGCATCCTGCACCAGCGCTCTTTTGCGACATCGCGTGGAGCACTTCCGAAGTGATGCCGTCGACTCGCGTACGAGCAGGATCGATCGGATTGCGCATCGCCGAACTTCCCCCCGTGGCCGACATCGACGAGCCCGGGGATCTGAACCGCGTCCCGAAGTCGTGGCTATCGGCCGCGAACGTTGTGCCCCCTCGATCACCGCACCCCATTTGAACGCCACGCCATCATGCTTAGAACCTTCACATTGATCGCGAGCACCGTAGCGGTCCTTTCCTGTGCATCGGCAGCTTTTGCTCAAGGCAGCCCCCTGCGACTGGGCGTCGGGCTCTTCCAGCCCGACCGCGAGAAGAACGAAGCCACCTATCGCCCGCTCGCCGAGCACCTGTCCAAGCGTCTCGGGCGCACGCTCCAGCTTCGCACCGTGGACACCTGGGAGGGACTCGCTCTATCCCTGGCCACCGGCGAAACGGATCTCGCATTGATGGGCCCGTGGGGTTACGTCCTGGCGAATCATCGTGCAGGAGCGCAGGCGATTTCGACCATCCTGTACGACGGCAAACCGGAGTACTTCGCGCTCATCGTCACGCACCCCGGCTCGGGACTGAACTCCATCGACGATCTGCTTGCCCAGGGCAAAGGGCGCACGTTCGCCTTCGGCGACAAGGGATCGACCTCCGGCTACCTCATTCCGCTGCATTTCTTCATGCAGAAGGGGATCGATCCGGCCAAGCACTTCGCCAACGTTTTGCATACCAAGCATCAGGCGATCCAGATGCAGGTCACGGCCGGCAAGATCGACGCCGGCGCCGACTACAACCGGAACCGCAACGCCATGATCGAGCAGGGCATGATCAAGGCTGATCGCAGCAGGATCATCTGGACCTCCCCGCCGCTGCCCAACGATGCCTTCGCCGTTCACGCGAAGCTCCATCAGGACAAGGCGCTCGTCGCTCGCCTGCGTGCCGCCCTCTCGGAGACGGGAGCGCTGCTGAAGACCCAACCCAGGCTGCTGCCCACACACTATACGGGCTTCGTCGACAGCGACAACACCGACTACAAACCGATCCGCGATGCCGGCCTCGCCACCGGTACGCTGACGGCCAGGTAGCCGCACGATGCCGCTTGCTCTGCAAAGGCTGGGCCTCGATCTGCCGGCGTCGCGGCTGCGCTTCCTTGGGCTCGGCGTCGCATACACCATGCTGGTCGCTGCGTGTCTGGGCAGCCTGTTCGCTGCAGGCGACTTGTCGTTGGGACGCAATCCGTGGGAGAACCTCGTCAAGTCGATGGGCGACTTCGCACGGCCCAGTTTTTTCGATGTGTGGTTCGGGCCCGAACGGCTGGAGTACCGCAGCGACGACGGTACGGTACTCCGGGTCGAGAATCGTCGAGACGTCGAGGCCGTATTTCTCGCGGCGTTGGCCCGCGCCACCTGGGTCACGTTTCAGATCGCGACGCTCGGTTCGCTCCTCGCAGCCATGCTTGCCCTGCCGCTCGGCATGCTGGCTGCACGAAATCTGCGAGCACCGAAGCCTCTCGGTCTCGCCGCGAAGGGCATCCTCGACGTGGCGCGTGCCGTCCACACGCTGGTCTTCGGCCTCGTGCTCGTCGGCATCGTGGGCCTCGGCCCGACCGCCGGCATACTCGCCATCGCGCTGCACTCGATGGGAACCTACGGCAAGCTGTATGCCGAAGCGATCGAAGCGCTGGACATGAGCGCGATCGACGCGGTCCGTGCCACCGGCGCCACCTCCACGCAGGTGTTCTTTCACGGCGTCTGGCCATCGGTCCTGCCCCAGTTCGTGAGCAGCCATCTTTACGTCTGGGAATACAATATTCGCGACTCGACCATCCTCGGTCTCATCGGAGCCGGCGGGCTCGGGCTGCTGATCTCCGAAGCCGTCAGCCTATTTCAATGGGGACGACTCGCGACGATCCTCCTCGTTCTGGTCGCACTGGTCATGAGCTTCGATGCGCTGTCGAGAAGAATCCGGCGAGCCTTGATATGACGACGAGCACGCCATCCTCCCCCGTCGTCCGGCTGTGCGACATCCAGGTCGTCGTCGCCGGGCGCACGCTGCTCGACATCGCGCATCTGGAAATCCGCACCGGAGAACGCATTGGCATCGTGGGCCCCAACGGGGCCGGCAAGAGCACTCTTTTTCGCGTGATCACGGGGTTCGCGCCCATCGCGAAAGGTCACGCGGACGTGCTGGGCCATCGACTCGACGCGCGCTCCGGCTTGAGTCGGGCGCAGCTGCGAGAACTGCGCTCGCAGATCGGTCAGGTGATGCAGGGGCTCAATCTGGTGCCGCGGCTGACGGCACGCGAGAACGTTCTCGTCGGTGCATCGGTACGCATGCAATCGTTGCCGTTATGGCGCAACGTGCTTCGGCTCTATCCGCAATCGTTGCGCGAGGAGGCCGATGCAGCCCTCGCCGCGCTCGACTTGCTCGATCGAGCGGCAATTCGAGCCGACAAACTCTCGGGGGGCGAGCGCCAAAAGGTTGCGCTCGCCCGTCTGCTGCTGCAGCGACCGCGACTGATCCTCGCCGACGAGCCTACGTCGGCACTGGATCCAAGTGCCACCCGGGCGGCTTGCGCGACGCTGCGCAAGGTCGCCGCCGACAAGACGCTGATCAGCGTGGTGCATCAGCCTGATCTGCTCGGCGAACTTTCCGATCGGTTGATCGGTGTCGCTCATGGCCGCATTCAATGGGATCTGCCTGCAAAGGCCGTCGACGCACACGCATTGCGGGAACTCTATGGCCCGGCTGGCGCCCGCATCATCCATGCCGTGCACGGCGAACCCACCCTTTCCAACCAGCTTGGCGCAGCCTGACGCGCCGCGTGCGACCCAACCCTACGGAGACACTCATGATCGGTTCCAACATCCGCATCGTGCTTCTCGCTGCACTCCTCGGTCTCTCCGGATGCGCGACCCTGTCCGCGCAGGAGAACGGCATGGTGACCGCCATGAGCCCGCACAGCGCCAGCGACACCGTTCGACGTCTGGAAGGCGAAGTGCGCAAGCGCGGTCTGGCCGTCGTTGCGCGCATCGATCACGCCGCTGGCGCAGCCAAGATCGGCAAATCCCTGCGCCCCACGGAACTGCTGATCTTCGGCAATCCGCAGGCGGGTACGCCCCTGATGGAGTGCGCCCAGGCCGTCGGTATCGATCTGCCCATGAAAGCGCTCGTTTGGGTCGACGCCCAGTCCCGAGTCTGGCTTGCCTACAACGACCCGGCATGGATCGTACGCCGCCATGGTGGCAGCGATTGCCCGGCTGCGGAGAATGTCCGCAAGGCATTGAGCGCCATCGCGGCAGCGACGGTCGCGCCCTGATGACAGCCCATGCGCCCTCCCCCGGGCGCAGTTGCCCGCTGCATTACCGCTACGGTCCTGCGGCGCTGAACGTACCCGCGCCCGACACGTTGCGGGGCCTCGATGTGCTGTACGTCGTGGGCGGGCTGTACGGCAATGATCTGGCCCTCGAGCGCATCCTCACGCTCTTCGATGCCGAGGCGGGAACAAAACGTCTCGTCTTCAACGGCGACTTCCACTGGTTCGATATCGATCACGACGTTTTCAGCCGCGTGCAGCACACGGTGCTCGAGCACATCGCCACGCGCGGAAACGTGGAGACCGAACTGTGCGGCGAAACGAAGGAGGAAGATGCGGGCTGCGGCTGCGCGTATCCCGAGTGGGTCGCGGACGATGTCGTCGAACGCTCCAATCGCATCCTTGCCCGATTGCGACGGACCGTCACGCCCGAGCAACGCCAGCAGCTCGCGGCATTGCCAATGTGGGCACGCGCCGAGGTGGGCGATCTGCGCATCGCCGTGGTTCACGGCGATGCTGAGTCGCTCGCAGGATGGAGCTTCGCGCAGGAACATCTCCAGGACGCGAAGCACCGGGATACGGTCGATCGATGGTTCGCGCTCGCCGGTGCAGATGCCTTTGCGTGCAGCCACACCTGTCTGCCGGTATTCCAGGAGCTGCGCAGCAGCAATGACGCGCGCTCGCGCTGGATCCTAAACAACGGCGCGGCGGGCATGCCCAACTTCGAAGGGGATCCCGCAGGGCTCCTGACCCGAATCGCACTCTCGCCGGCAACGAACGGCGCATCACGGTTCGGCGTGCGACAAGATGAAGTCTTCATCGATGCGATAGCGATCGAAGTCGATCCGGACGACGCACGGCAACGCTTCCTCGCGCAATGGCCATCCGGGAGCGACGCGCATCGGTCATACTTCGAGCGCATCGAGCGTGGCCCGCGCTATCGGGCCGATCAGGCACTGCGCACGGCCTGATCGCTTACCTTGCCAAGTTCGAAGAAGATACGCCCTGTGCGATCGACTTCGTCATGAAACAGCCACAGGAGCCGTCCATGCGCTTCGCCCGCCTACGCACATCCATCGCAATCGCTGCGGCCTTCGTTTCCGCTGCATGCCACGCACAATCCACGATCTATCCGAACCGCCCTATCCGCTTCGTCATCCCGTTCGCCGCAGCCGGAGCGAACGACATCATCGGACGTCTGGTGGGAGGCAAGCTCGGCGAAGTGCTCGGCGCGCAAATGGTGATGGATAATCGAGGCGGCGCAGGCGGGGCCATCGGGGTCGACGCAGCCGCACGCTCGGCGCCCGACGGGTACACCCTGCTCTTGGGCAACATCGCCACACTCGCCGTCAATCCGTCGCTTTATCCGAAACTGTCGTACGATCCGGTCAAGGATCTGCAGCCGATTTCGCTGGCTGCCAAGTCGCCGCAGATCCTAGTCGTCCACCCCTCCATCCCGGCCAGGTCCGTTCAGGAATTGATCGCAATTGCGCGCGCACGACCCGGCATGCTCGTGTACAGTTCCGGCGGCAACGGCAGCGGCGCGCATCTCACGGCCGAGTATTTCAAGCTGCTGACGAAGACCGACATGGTCCATGTGCCCTACAAGGGCCTCGGCCCGGCCTATATCGACCTCATCGCAGGTCAGGTACCAGTGGTCTTCGGAGGCGTGACGGGCGTGGCACCCCACATTCGCAGCGGCAGGGTGCGTCCGCTCGGTGTCACCGGTGCGAGCCGAGTTTCGGCGTTTCCGGATATTCCGACCATCGCAGAAGCCGGCGTGAAAGGCTACGACGTGAATCTCTGGTATGGCGTACTCGGCCCGCAGGGCTTGCCGGCCGCCATCATCGCGAGACTGCATCAGGCGATGGTCACGGCCCTGCAAAGCCCGGAACTGCGCAAACGCCTGATCAACGACGGGGCGGCACCGGAGACGAACGCTCCGGAAGAATTCCGGAACTTCATCAAGGCGGAAATCGAACGCTGGGCCCCGATCATTCGCGCATCGGGCGCAAAACCCGACTGAAGCCCTTCGGCCCGCACGCCATCCCGAACCGAAGCTTGGGCAAAATCGGGAGCCCTCCGGCGCGATCGATCCCCATCAGGCGCGAGTCGTACATCGCAAACCTCTGAGTGGCCCGACCGGTCTCAACGTTCCAGCTTGATGCCGGCGTCCTTGATGACGCCACCCCATTTCGCCATCTCGGTACGCAGGAATTTACCGAACTCCGTCGGGGAACTGCCGACCCCGATGGCCCCCGAAGCCACGAACGACTTCGCGATATCCGGTTGACGAATCGCAGCAGCGACCTCCTGCGCCATTCGCTCCACGATCGCGCGCGGCACGCCGGCGGGCGCAACCATCCCCTGAAAAGCGTCGGCTTCGTAGCCCTTCAGGGTCTCGCCGATGGTCGGCACGTCCGCCATGGAATCCAACCGCTTGGCACTCGTGAGCGCAAGGGCTTTCACCTTGCCGCTTGCAATGAACGGCGTCGCCGAGAGCGTCGTGGTGAAAAGCATGTTGACGCGCCCTCCGACGACATCGGCCACAGCCGCCGGAATACCTTTGTACGGCACATGGATCAGTTCGATCCCGGCCATGCGTCGGAACAGTTCTGCCGACAGATGCGGCGCCGACCCGGCACCGGGTGTCGCGTACGTCAGACCGCCAGGCTTGCCCTTGGCGAGGGCGATCAACTCCTTCACGGAAGATGCCGGCAAGGATGCCGGCACGACGATGATGTTCGGCTGCGCATTGAGTTGCGTAACCGGGGCGAAATCCTTCAGCGGATCGTAGGGCAGCTTCGGGTAGAGACTCGGATTGATCGCGAACGTCGTCGTGATCATGAGCATGGTATATCCATCCGGTGCCGCCTTGGATGCGATTTCCGTACCGACGATCGTCGCTGCACCCGGACGGGCATCGACGACGACGTTGACGCCCCATTTTTCGGTGAGCTTCTGACCGATCATCCGCGTCGTGATATCGAGTCCGCCGCCACCCGCGAACGGAACGATCAGCCGAATCGGTTTCGACGGGTACGATGCTGCCGATTTGTCTTGTGCCACAGCTGCGCCACAGAACGACACAAGAATCAGGGCACCGGTCGCGAACTTGAGATTCATGCACATGCTCCGTCGGAATGGATGTCCCGATGGTGCCAATAATCGAATCGCGAGGCCAGCGTTTCAGGAAAGAACGCCAGTTCGGTGCAGGTGCAGCGCTCAGGGTCGCGGAATGTGCACCCCGGATGCGCGCACCCCGC
This sequence comes from Burkholderiales bacterium, assembly GCA_044360365.1. GTDB lineage: Bacteria > Pseudomonadota > Gammaproteobacteria > Burkholderiales > WYBJ01 > WYBJ01. The sequence continues at coordinate 9,613 of JBIKKL010000111.1, forward strand.
GAGGATCGCACCGGCGATGAACGTTATCGCATGCAAACCACCCGCGTTGGAACGCCGGAGTCGACGCGGCCTATCCCGGCCCTCGTCCGCGTTCCGAGTCCTCCCCGGCGACATCGATGATCTTTCGTTGCATCGCTGCCTTGATGAGCAATTGCGCCGACACCGGTGCCGTGACGAACAGGAACAGCGAGATCAGCAGTTCATGGGTGCTCGTCCCGGACGTGATCCCGAACCACAACATGGATGCGATGAGAATACATCCGACACCGAGAGTCGTCGCCTTCGTCGGACCGTGCAGGCGCTTGCCGAAATCACTCAGTCGGGCGAGCCCCAGGGACCCGATCAAGGTGAATACTGCGCCGATCAGCGCCGGCACCGCTATCGTGATCTCGACCCACAACGGGACGTTCATGGCACGATCCTCCCGCGCAGCAGGTAAGTTGCGATCACCACGGTGCCGAAGAATCCGAGCAGGCCGATGAGCAGGGCGACTTCGAAATAAAGCATCGAGTTCTGCCAGATTCCCCAGACCACCAGAAACCCCAGGGATACGATGTACAACGTATCGAGCGCCAGCAGCCGATCGAGCGAAGACGGCCCACGCACCATCCGCCATGCAGCAAGAACGAAAGCGAGCACGAGGATGCCAACGACGATCGGCAGCACGATCGGGAGCAACTTCATGATGGATATCCCTCGAAGATCGAGATCAGCGGTACCTCGTAACGCTCACGAATGCTCTGCACGACCTGCGCCTCATCTTGCGCATCGGTCAGGTGGAAAGCATGCACCAGCAACTCGCGCCGGTCCTCGCTCAGGTCGGCAGACAGTGTTCCCGGCGTCATCGTGACGATGCCGGCGAGTGCAACGAGCCCGTGCGGATCGCGGATTTCGAGGGGGATGCGAATGAAGCGCGGCGTGATGTTGCGTTCGGCGCCCAGAATGCGC
>JBIKKL010000707.1:0-2850 GCA_044360365.1 Burkholderiales bacterium
CATGAATGCCGGCACCTTCGTCCCAGTCCCCGTTTCCTTGAACGTCAACTTCACCTTCTGGCCGATCTTGATGTCATCGAGATCGCCGCAGTCGACGATGTTGGTCATCACGTTGATGCCCTCGTCGAGCGTCACGTAGGCGATGCAGTAGGGGATCGGGCCTGCGCGGCGTGTGATGCTGAAGGTGTAGATCGTGCCCGTGCCCTTGATCGCGACCCATTCGAGGTTGGTGCTGAAGCACGAAGGGCAGATGCCGCGCGGGTAGTAGTGAACCTCGCCGCAGTCCTTGCACTTCTTGATCAGCATCTTGCCTTCTTTGGCGCCTTCGAAGAAGGGCGCGTCGCCGACGTTGGGGGTCGGGTCATTCAGCTTGCGGTCCTGATACGGTGTGGCCATCGTTGTTACTCCCTTCCCATGATCACGGTGGCGGCGCCGTGGCGCGTGCCGAGCGAGCCGCCTGTGCCGTGCGCAAGCGCGATGTCGCAGTTCTTCACTTGTACGGCCGGATGCGCTTCGCCGCGCAGCTGGCGTACCGCTTCGATGATCTTCGTCATGCCGCCGCGGTTGGCCGGGTGGTTGTTGCACATGCCGCCGCCGTCGGTGTTCCACGGGAACTTGCCGACGCCGGAGATGAGATTGCCGTCGGCGACGAACGCGCCCCCCTTGCCCTTCTCGCAGAAGCCCAGGTCTTCGATCTGCATCACGACCGTGATCGTGAAGCTGTCGTAGATGGAGGCGTACTTGATGTCCACTTGCTTGACGCCGGCTTCTTCGAAGCAGCGCGGACCGGTCCACGCAGCACCGGTAAAGCTGAGATCGAACTTGCCGCCATTCGTATGTTTGGGTGCTTCGGCTGCGCCGAGCACCGGTACCAGCGGACGCTTCAGCTTCCTGGCGATCTCGGGGCGCGCCATGATGATGGCACCACCGCCGTCGCTGACCACGCAGCAGTCCATGCGGCGCAGCGGATCGGCGACCATCGGCGAATCGAGTACGTCCTTGACGGTGTAGACGTCGCGCAGCATCGCATGCGGATTGTGCTGCGCGTGATGCGAGGCGGCGACCTTCACCCAGGCGAGCTGCTCGGCCGTCGTGCCGTATTGATACATGTGGCGCATCGCGGCCATCGCGTACATGTTTACCGTGACCGGGCCATACGGCAGTTCGAAGGGCTCTTCCGGCACACCCGTTCCGCGGCTGCGCACGACGGTGCCCGAGGAACCTTCGGAACGCGGACGGCCGGCCAGCGTGATGAGTGCAATGTTGCAGCGTCCTGTCGCGATCGCTTCGGCAGCGTGACCGACGTGCACCAGATAGGAGGATCCCCCGGTATCGGTGGAATCGATGTGCTTGAGGTTCAAGCCCATGTAGTTGGCCATGGCGATGCCGCCCAGGCCGGGCGCGTCGCCGGCGCAGAAGTAGCCGTCGATGTCGTTCTTGGTGAGACCGGCGTCTTCGATGGCTCCCTTCGCGCATTCAGCGTGCAGCTGGGCGACGGAGATGTCCGTCGCCTTGCGCGTGGGGTGCTCGAAAGCGCCCACGATGTAGGACTTGCCTTTGATGCTCATTGAGAGTGCTCCTCCATGGGGTGCGGTTGCGAATCCCATTGTACTCTGTGGCCGACAGGCCGGCGATTGGAATGCAGTGTCGCCGACACGGATGAGTCCGTAATCTGGACGGTCATCCTCACGGATTCACTGCGAGCAGGATCTTGCCGATGTGCTGGCTCGACTCCATGCGCGCGTGACTTTGCGCGGCTTGTTCGAGCGGGTAGATGTTGTCGATCACCGTGTGGATGCGCGTGCCGAGATGCGGCCACACGCGTGCCAACAGGTCGTCGACGACACGCTGCTTCTTGGGTAACGGCAGCGGGCGCATCTGTGATGCCGTCACGATCGCGCGCTTGCTCGATACCGCGAGCAGCGGCGTCGAAAAATCGCTTCCCGACGCGATGTGCACGAGTCGACCGTCGGGTGCGATCGATTCGAGATTGCGCTTGGCGTACTGACCGCCGACCATGTCGAGGATCACGTCCACGCCGTGTCCCTGGGTGGTCTCGGCGACGGCGGCCACGAAGTCTTCTTCCTTGTAGTTCACCGCTCGCGTTGCGCCGAGCTTCATGCAGGCGTCGCACTTGGCCGCCGAGCCGGCCGTCGTGATGACCTTCGCGCCTTCGAGCACACCGAGTTGTATTGCGATGGTTCCCACGCCGCTCGATCCGCCGTGGACCAGCAGCCATTCGCCCGCCGTGAGTCGGCCGAGGTGGAAGACGTTGAACCACGCGGTGAACATCGCCTCCGGCAGACTCGCTGCCTGCTTCAGGTCGTAGCCTGCAGGGATGGGCAGCAGCAACGGCTCCAGCGCGATGCAGTACTGCGCGTAGCCGCCGCCGTTCACCAGCGCGCACGCGCGATCGCCCACCTTCCATCGCGTGACACCTGCGCCGACGGCGACGATTTCGCCGGCGACCTCGAGCCCGGGAATGTCCGTGGCGTTCTTCGGGCCGAAGCCGCGCTTGCGCTGACTGCAGTCGTGACGGTTGATTCCGGCGTAGGCCACCTTGATCAGCACCTGACCAGAGTCCGGCTTCGGCACGGGCCGCAGTTCGGGGACGAGCATCTCGGGACCGCCTGCGGCGGTGATGGTGATGGCGGTCATCGTGGCAGGCAGCATGGCGGATTCCTCGTTCGGTTCGGTGGGTGTTGGGCAAGCGAAATGCGTCGCTGCCCGATTCTAATGCCGGGCCCGCGTAGAGCAGGCGGCGAACGTATATCATCTCCTCCCGCCGCCGGGATCGATCGGCGGTCAGCTCGTCGCGGAGTAGCGCCGTCGTGGATCAGTGGGCCGCAC
>JBIKKL010000709.1:0-2844 GCA_044360365.1 Burkholderiales bacterium
CGGCAATTACGCCTACCCTCGAAATCTTGAAGACCTGGCGAATGTCTACCAAGCCCAGGATGTTCTGACGACTCTCAGGGGCGAGCATGCCCGACAGCGCAGCCTTGATCTCGTCGACGGCCTCATAGATCACGTTGTAATACCGCACGTCGACACTGTTGGCCGCAATCAGTTTGCGTGCCGTTGTATCGGCCCGCGTATTGAAGCCAATCACGAGTGCCTTTGAAGCCATCGCCAAGTTGATGTCGGACTCTGTGATGCCGCCCACACCGGAGTGCAGTACATTGACTTTAACCTCGTCGGTCGAGAGCTTGCCGAGTGCATGAGCAAGCGCTTCGAACGACCCCTGTACGTCGGCCTTGATGATGACCGACAACGTCTTGGCAGCGCCGTCGCCCATCTGGTCGAACATGGTTTGTATGTTCGAGGACTGTTGCTTGGCCAGCTTGACATCGCGAAACTTCCCTTGCCGGAACAAGGCGATCTCACGAGCTTTGCGCTCGTCGCCGAGAACGAGAAACTCCGAACCCGCGGTCGGCACATCGGCCAACCCGTGAATCTCGACGGGTATCGACGGACCGGCAGAATCGACTGCGTTTGCGTTCTCGTCGAGCATCGCTCGCACACGCCCGAAGACCGATCCGGCGAGAACGATGTCGCCGCGCTTCAGCGTACCTGACTGGACGAGGATGGTTGCCACCGGGCCCCGCCCCTTGTCGAGTCGTGATTCGATCACGATGCCGCGCGCCGGCACGTTCTTTGCGGCCTTCAGTTCCAGCACTTCCGCCTGCAGCAGAATGCTTTCGAGCAAGCCGTCGACGCCTTCACCCGTCTTAGCGGAAACCGGCGCAAAGATCGTGTCGCCCCCGAACTCCTCCGGCACGACCTCATGTCCCAGAAGTTCTTGCCGTACGCGCTCGACGTTGGCCTCCGGACGATCGATCTTGTTCATCGCAACGACGAGCGGCACTTTCGCGGCCCGGGCGTGATGGATGGCTTCTATCGTCTGAGGCATGACGCCATCATCGGCAGCGACCACGAGAACGACAATGTCCGTCACTTTGGCGCCGCGGGCACGCATCGCCGTGAACGCTTCGTGGCCGGGAGTATCGAGAAAAGTGATTACACCACCGGGCGTCTCCACGTGATAGGCACCGATGTGCTGCGTAATGCCGCCCGCCTCGCCATGCGCGACGCGCGTCCGACGGATGTAGTCGAGCAGCGAAGTCTTTCCGTGATCGACGTGTCCCATGACCGTCACCACGGGCGCCCGCACTTCGAGGCTCGCCGGCTCGTGCTGTTCGGCTTCGGCAAGGAACGAATCCGGATCGTCAAGCTTCGCCCGTTTGGCAACGTGCCCCATCTCCTCGACGATGATCATCGCGGCTTCTTGATCGAGGACCTGGTTGATCGTCACCATGCTGCCCATTTTCATCAAGGCCTTGATGACTTCCACGGCCTTGATCGACATCTTCTGCGCGAGCGCGGCGACGGTAATGGTCTCGGGAACGACCACTTCTTTGACTACGGGCTCGGTCGGTGCAGAAAACGCGTGTCGCTGGCTGTCGTCGTCACGTGAGCGCCCTGAGCGATCTTTTCGCTCTCTCCACCCCGTACCGCCCGAGGAATCACCACGCGTTTTGATCGTACGACGCTTGGCCCCCTCGTCCTGCCAGACGACTGGCTTCTTGGGTGCTTCCTTTTTCGGCTTTGCTGCTTCTTCTACCTTGGCGGACGGCTTGTGAAGGATACCGGCGGCCGGTTCACCCGAGACCGGAGCCTCTGGGCCGGACTTGGCCTCATTCACAACAGGAATCGCCACCTCGGCAGACGCTTCGACGCCAGTCTGGGCCGGCGACTCACTCGATTCAGCAGGCGTGGAAATGGCATCGGGCGACGCCTCCGATGTCGGGACAACCTGCTCCTTGACCTCTTCCGCAGGTTCGTCGGGTTGTGCCTTCGCAGCGCGAGCCGCTTGCTTGACTCGAACTTCCTCGGCCTGCCTGGCGCTCAACTCCGCCTGCTGACGCGCCTCTTCATCACGCTTTGACTGTTGCTCCTGATCCAGAAGCGGCTGAGCCACCGCGTCGACCACGGGCACTTCGGGAGCCGCCGGATCACGCTTGACGAATACGCGCTTCTTGCGGACCTCGACCTGGATCGTACGTGCTTTCCCTGTACTGTCCGCCTTCTTGATTTCCGTGGTCTGGCGACGCGTGAGCGTAATCCGGGTCTTCGGTTCTTTGGCACCGTGCGATTGACGCAGGTATTCGAGTAGCTGCGCCTTGTCGGTCTCCGTGAGCAATGTCTCCGCGCCAAGAGCCTTCTTTACTCCAGCCGCCTGGAGCTGCTCAACGAGCAGTCCGGGCTGCAGACCCAGCTCACCTGCAAATTGAGCGATCGTAATCTGTGCCATACGCTGCTATCTCCCTCCGCCCTCAGGCGAACCATGGCGCGCGGGCCGTCATGATCAGTTGACTGGCTCGTTCCTGCTCGATGCCAGTCATTTCGACCAGATCGTCGGTAGCGAGATCGGCCAATGCTTCACGCGTCGCGACGCCGTTGTTGGCGAGCTTGCGGGCTGTGTCCGAATCCATGCCTTCCAGTTGAAGCAGATCCTCGAGCTCGTGCTCGAGTTTCTCTTCAGAAACGATCGCCTGTGTAAGAAGCGCGTTCCGCGCGCGACTCCTCAATTCATTCACCGTGTCTTCGTCGAATGCCTCGATCTCCATCATCTCGTTGATGGGAACGTACGCGACCTCTTCGAGACTCGAAAACCCCTCCTGAACGAGAATGTCCGCAACCTCTTCGTCCACATCGAGCTTTTCGATGAATACTGCTCGC
>JBIKKL010000708.1:0-2844 GCA_044360365.1 Burkholderiales bacterium
TATTGTATGTTGCGGTCGCACAAGATGCATTGCGATCGATCAATCGGCAGGCCGCAAGCATGAAAAAGGGGCCGTTCGTCGAACGGCCCCGGCGTGTCGCCTGCGATGTGCCGGGTCGCCAGTGCCTGGCCCCCGACGGGATCGCGGAAGTTACTCGACTTCGCGCATTTGAAAGTCTGCCTTGGTCGTTCCGCAGTCCGGACAGATCCAGTCGGCCGGGACGTCTTCCCAGCGGGTGCCCGGTGCAATGCCGTCATCCGGCATGCCCTTGGATTCGTCGTACGCGAATGCGCAGAGATCGCATTGCCAGAGGCGATGACGCGGCGAATCGGTCTTCGCCGTCATGGCACGCGCGGGCAAGGTCGTTTGCGGGAAATTCAGGATCAGCGCTTCCATGCCCTCCGGGCCGGCCTGGAGTGTGAAGGCCGGTTCGTCGGGCTTCACGAAGATGATGGTCAGCGATGCCTTCGTCTGCCCCTCGTGCACGATGCTGCCGTTCGTCACGATGATGTACTGACCGTTCGTCTTCGACACTTCCGGTGCCGCCGTCGTGGCGTTCGGCTGCATGGTGATCGCATAGGCAGCAAGCCCGCGATCGTCCCTGATGTGATCGAACGCCTGCAGATCGACCGCGCTGGCCGATTGGAAACGCGGCGCCTCGGTGGCCTGCCAGGGTCGGCGGTTCGGTATCTGGGAGAGGACTTCCTTCTTGTCCGGAATGTATTGGGCGCCCGGATCCCAATGGGCTCGCAAGGTCAGGAAGCCAAGACCTTCCTCGGCGAAGAGGATCGGGCCGTAAGGGGTGTGAGCGCGTGTGAAGTGCACGGCATACATCGAGAGCGGGTGACGGCCGAGCGCGCCGCCGCCCTTCACGATGACCTGGAACTGGTCCACCTCATGATAATGCGGTCGAATCACGCGCTCCTTCGTCCCTTCGACGAGGAAGGCGACCGGATGATCGACCGCGCCCTGCGGCGGCTGGATGAATCGGGTGCGCCAGCCTCGTGCACCAGGGGTTTTCATCGGACGTTCTTCCCGTCCGGACTTCACGTCTTCGTATGCTGCGACGAATGCCATGGCGCCTCCGCGATCTGTGGGTGAGTGTGACGTACGCGGCCATTGTAGACCCGTCCCTGACCCTGGGTCGACCCGGCCCCGACCCTGTGTCGACCCCGGGGTCGACACAGGGTCGGGTTGGGATCAGCGGCGCTTGAGTTCGGCGATCGAGCGCACGTATTCCCCATTTGAGTGCTTGAGCGGGCGCGTCACCGCGTGGGTGTTGCCGAAGGTCGGGATGTAGGCTGAATGCTTGCCTGCGCCTCCCATGACGACGACGATGAAATCGTCGGGTTCTTCCACCATGGTGACCGGCGTATCGAGCGGTGCGTTCGCAAATTTATCGGCAAGCTTGCCGCGAAAGCGCCGCTCGATGTTTTCCTTCGAGAAGCGGCTGAGCGGCAGGCGTCCGTGCTGGAACAGGAACTCCTTCGCCTGGCGTTTGCTGTAGCCGTCGCCGGCGATGGTGGCCGCGTGTTCCGGACAAAGCAGGATGACCGGTTCGGACTTGTAGTACGTGTTGTTCGCACCGGTGATCGAGATCGTGCCCGCGATGGTGGTCAGGATGCCGACGCCGGTATGGCTTTCGTGATCGTTCACGTTGTGCGGCGGTTCGGCCGCCACGACGGTCACGGTGCTCGAGTACGCCGGGTAGCCCTTCTCGACGTGGAGCGGCTCCCATGGATTGCCTTCTTCGTTCTCCGGTGCGCAGTACGAGAACTTGGTCGGATCGCCGTAGGTCGACATGTCGCCGATGCCGGGAATCGCACCGCCGATGTTCACCAGCGAGAGTCGGATGGCGCGCCCGATCGTGGCGTTTGCGCGATTGCCGGCACCCAGTGCGCTGTGACCGGGATTCATGCCCAGTTCATTCGCGATCGGCCCGTTGACGATGATGAGCGGCGCGCACGGATGCGTCGTCGCCTGGATGCCGTACAGGTTGAACGGCTCTTCGGCCATGGCTTCGAGCGCAAGCATCACGACGGGGAAGTACTCCGGCTTGCATCCGGCCATGACGGCGTTGGCGGCAACCCGCAATGGCGTGGCGGCGCCGTAACGAGGCGCAAGCATGGCGACCGGCTGATCCCACGGACGGTCGCAGAACTGGAGCATGCGCTCTACGCGTTCGGCCGTCGGCAGGATGACGGGCAGGCCGTCGCTCCAGCCTTTCTCCATGCAGTAGTCGAAGGCGGCTTCTGCGTCGTCGTTCGCCTCGAAGCCGAGGCCGGGCTCCTTCAGCATTGCATCGATGCTGCTCATTTCAAAAGCTCCGCCAGCAGTTTCTCCAGTTGGGGCCAGGCGACGTGGGCACGCCCCTCGACCTGCTCGACGCTGATCCCGCCCAGGGGATGCGGGATCATGATGATCGGCAGATCAGGCACGCCGAACGTCTTGGCCTGCGCTTGCGCCAGCTTGAGGAAGGGCTCGGAGCACAGTACTGCTGTGCGTACGCCTCGCTTCCGAAGGGTTGCCATGTCGTGGACACTCCACGACGTGCAGGACCCTCAATCGGCCATGGCGCTCAAGACGAAATCCGCCTCACGCGCGAGATCCTCGACGACATTCGATTCGGCCGGACGCGATGCCGCCGGCTTGCGACGCTTGATGACGTTTTCGACCGGCATCTTGTCTTTCGACAGGTCGAGCAGGAATTGCAGCAGGTGATCGGCATTCGACTTGCTGTTGTCGAGAAAGCCCAGCCGCAGCCCCGTGGACGAGGCCTGCTGCTTCAATGCAATGGTTTCCGGCGTGGCGACCGGCGCTTCGGGCGAAACGCACAGCTTGATG
>JBIKKL010000051.1:0-14205 GCA_044360365.1 Burkholderiales bacterium
CGGTTCTTCGTCGACTGCGTGCGCGCGAAGTAGCGATCGTCGATCTTGCGCTGCGTTCGTGACGGGGCGGCCGTCCGTCAGTGCGGCGTACGGCTCGTGCACGAAGCGACGCCTGCCGTCGCAGCGCTTTCTGCTGGGATATCGTCGTCCGCGCAGACGATGCGATCCCCGCCGATGCGAGCCGATCTCGATGCTCAAGGCGTCTACCACGCGCAATTGACGAGCTGATGCGTGCCGCCCGTGGCGGTGGGCGAATCCGGCGCACTTGCCCCGAGGCAAGCCGAGACACGCCGCATTCGTCATCCGCGCGGAAAAGCTTGCGTCCCCGATCTGCGTAACTTACCACCGCGCGATTTCCCTGCAGCGTCTCCACTGCCGTCCCGCGGGCACGGCCTGCGCGAACGGGGCTCCTTGAAGCGAATGGACTCGATGGCACCGCCTTGCATGGCGGCGTGTCGGTATCGAGATCCCAAACAAACAGGAGAACGGCAATGGCAGGGCGCAAGCAAAGCCCAGGCGGGGCGCGCAGCAATGGTCGGAAGAATGCGAGTGGAACGAACCGCAACCCCGGGCCCACCGGAAGTCCACCCGGGGTCGCCGGCGCGGCAGAAACGTCTGCACTCAGCACGGTAAGCGGTCCCTCGCATGGTACGCTGGATTCCATCGGGGACGCAGCAGCGGCGAAGCTCGCTGGCGCGGAGAACCTTGCCGAAGCGATGCCGCACAATGCTGCGAAGCCGAGCGAGTTCGGTGACGCCGCTCGCAAGCCGGCAGCCGGTCAAGTTATCGAGCCGCCGCATCCGCTCGTCACGGGAAGTACGTTGACTGAGATCAATGCGTCCGAGAAGGTCGGGCGCGGCATTCCTCAGATGAGCTTCAATCCAGGCAACGACCCCCTGGATCGCGTGCGCGTCGATTCGGCGGGTCGCATGTTGTCCACGAACCAGGGCGTGCCGATCGCGGACAACCAGAATTCGCTCAAGGCCGGATTGCGCGGTCCCACCTTGCTGGAAGATTTCATCCTCCGCGAAAAGATCACGCACTTCGATCACGAACGCATTCCGGAACGTGTCGTGCATGCACGCGGTTCCGGGGCGCACGGCTACTTCGAGTGTTACGAAGCCCTCGGACACCTCACTCGGGCATCGATATTCGCCGAGGCGGGGAAGCGAACGCCGGTATTCGTCCGCTTTTCGACCGTGGCGGGCGAGCGCGGCTCGACCGATACCGCGCGCGATGTGCGCGGCTTCGCCGTGAAGTTTTATACCGACGAGGGCAACTGGGATCTCGTCGGCAACAACATTCCCGTGTTCTTCATCCAGGATGCGATGAAGTTTCCCGATCTCGTGCATGCGTTGAAGCCTGAACCACATCACGGCATGCCGCAGGCCGCGTCGGCGCACGACACCTTCTGGGATTTCGTGTCGCTCATGCCGGAGAGCACGCACATGCTGCTCTGGGTGATGTCCGATCGCGCGATCCCGCGCAGCTACCGCATGATGCAGGGATTCGGCGTGCATACCTTTCGCTTCGTGAATGCCGAAGGGGAATCGAAGTTCGTCAAATTCCACTGGACACCGATGGCGGGCACTCATTCGCTGGTGTGGGACGAGGCGGTGAAGATCTCGGGGGCCGACCCGGACTTTCACCGGCGCGATCTGTGGGAGTCGATCGAGGCCGGCGAATATCCCGAGTATCAGCTCGGCGTACAGATCTTCGGCGAGGAAGAGGCCGAAAACTTCAGCTTCGATGTGCTCGACGCGACCAAGATCATTCCCGAAGAACTGGTGCCGGTGACGCCGATCGGGCGCATGGTGATCAATCGCAATCCCGACAACTTCTTTGCGGAGACCGAGCAGGTAGCATTTTGTACGGCGCACGTGGTTCCGGGCGTCGACTTCAGCAACGATCCGCTGCTTGCGGGGCGCATCCACTCCTACGTCGACACCCAGATCTCGCGGCTAGGCGGGCCGAACTTCCACGAGATTCCGATCAACGCGCCGGTGGCTCAGGTTCACAACAATCAGCGCGACGGCATGCATCGTCAGGCCATCGCCCGCGGGCGGGTGGCCTATGAGCCGAACTCGCTTGCCGGGGGTTGTCCCTTCCAGGCGGGTGGCGTCCGCGGTTTCACGAGCTTCCCGCAACCGGTCGAAGGCGACAAGGTCCGCGGCAAGCCGGAGAGATTCGCCGAGCATTATGCGCAGGCGACGCTGTTCTACGAGAGTCAAACCGAGACAGAGAAGCAGCACATCGCCATGGCGTTTCGGTTCGAACTCACGCGTGTGCAGACCGTAGGCGTGCGACGGCGGGTGTTGGCCCAGTTGCGCAACGTGTCGGAAGAACTGGCACAGCTCGTCGCCGAAGGCCTGGGACTCGAACTACCGGAGCCGTTGCCACGGTTGGTCGAAAGCTCACCACCCGAGATCGACAAGTCGCCGTCGCTCTCGCTGATGGCGCGGCCGGGGGAACTTGGCATACGAACCCGCCGGATCGCGATTCTCGTTGCAAGCGGCACGAATGCCGAAGCCGCGATGAGCCTGCGCGAGGCGTTGGCCGAGCAGGGTGCGGTGCCCCGCTTTGTCGGATCTCAGCTCGGGACGGTGGAAGGCGCGAGCGGCGAGCCCATCGAAATCGAGATCACGCTCGAAACGGCGCCGGCCGTGCTGTGGGATGCCGTCGTGCTGCCCGATGGCGCGGACGCCATCGACGCGTTGGAGGTCGACGGACACACGATGGAGTTCCTCAAGGACCAGTATCGCCATTGCAAAACGATGCTCGCGCTGGGCGATGCATCCGAATTGCTCGACCGTCCCGGCATTTCGCCGGTGCTCGCATCGGGAGTAGCCGATGCCGGACTACTCGTGTTTCCGGCCGACGATTTGGAGGCCGCTGTCGGTGCGTTCGTCCAGGCACTCGCAGCGCATCGTCATTACGCGCGCGAAACGGATCCGCCGTCCATCTGACCCGAGCTTGCTACGATGAAGGAAACGCGGCGACGATCGCCTTCGCCGCATCGGCCTCGCGCTCGATCGTCATCACCGCGTCGGCGAGCCGATCGGCCTGGACGCGCGATGCACCCAAGCCGAACTCCAGACAATCGTAGAACTTCGACAGGCGTTCGGCATCGGTCATCGGCGCCTGAGGGCTGCCTTTGACGATGTCGGTGCCCCGCTCGATCACGTGGCCGTCTTTCAGGCGCAGCTTGATGCGTACCGGTTCGATGGCCGTCGGATCGATCTGCGGATCGTCGACGATGGTGGTGATCGATGTGAGCGCGCCGATGCGGGCGTCGGTGATGTTCGGGCGCGTGTAGGTGCGCAGGTCGACTTTGCCGTCCGAGAGCGCGCGGGCGAAACCGTAAGCCACATTGAACTGCGCGTGCACGACTTCGTTGCGGCTCGGATCGTAGGCATTGCCCACGGTGAGCCAGTTGACGTGTCCCATGCCGATCTCGATCGCGACGACGGAAGTCGGATCGATGTCTTCGCGGTGCAGGGCAATCCCGAGATCGATTGCGCTGTGATTGCAGCGACAGCACGGGTAGGGTTTGAGGCTGTATTCGGGTATGCGCCAGTCCGTGCCCAGATCCCGCATGAGGATTTCGGGCTTCACTTCGCCGCGTTCGTAGAGGGCGAAGAGACCCGCGTTGCCTTCGAGCGTATGAATGGTGCCGGTGAGTCCGTCGGCAGCCAGGAACAAGCCCATTACCGCACTTCGGGCAGCGAAGCCTGCGCCCAGTCGCTTCGAGAGTACGCCGTCGCGCATGCTTTGCGCCGAGCCGCTCGTCTGGTGATACGCCATGCCGATCACGTTCTGCAGAAGCGCGGCGTTCATCCCGAGCATGCAGCCCGCACCGAGTGCGCCGGATAGCGTGCCGAAGATCATCGTCGGGTGCCAGCCCTTGCCGAGACTGTTGTAGCAGGCCAGTCCGAGTCGGGCGTGTATTTCGGCGCCGACCGCGTGTCCGAGCAGGAACTGCTTGCCGCTCACCGGGCCGGCCTCTTCGGCGGCAGCGAGCAGCGTCGGAACGACGACGCAGTTCGTATGAACCCGGGCAGGATCGTGCTGATCGTCGTAATCGAGGGCGTGACCCGCGGCACCATTCGCGAGCGCGGCGCTCGGCGGCGAATAGCGTCGCTTGCCGAGGAGCCCGGTGGCGCTGCCCGTCGTTTCCCACTTCGAAAGGCGAGCATTGAGCTCCGGAATGCCGGGCGCTTTGGCGGCGCCCGCGATGACGCCGATTTCGTCGAGCAGGAGCGCCTTGAGCGTATCGACGACGTTCTTGGGAAGATCCTCGAAGCGCCAGCCGCCTACGGCTTCGCACAGGTTGCGGCTGGTGGCTTCAGGAATCTGTGGTTTTGCTGTCTGAACGGCGGCCACGCTCATCTCCTCGAATCGCGAACGACCGCCGCAGTATAAGCGCTCCGGTGCATCGTGAACCGATCCGGGGCGCGTCTGGCTGGCTCCAACCTCGCGTGCTATTCTCGACTGAACCCTTCTGCTTTTTTCAGGCGAGTCGCATGAACCGTCTCTGGATCGGCATCGACACGGGCGGTACGTTTACCGATGTCGTGTTGGCCGATATCGCAACCGGCGAATACCGGTACCACAAGCTTCCCACGACGACCGACGATCCGGCCAGGGCGATTCTCCAGGGCATCGCGGAAGTCGTCGAACTGGCCGGGGCCAAGTGCAGCCAGGTCGAGTTCGTGGTGCTGGGCACGACGCTCGCGACCAACGCGGTCCTCGAGGGCAAGACGGCCCGCACCGGGATGTTGACGACGACGGGGTTTCGAGACGTACTCGAACTCGCGCGGCAGCGTCGGCCGCATTACTTCAATCTCGATATCCCGAAGCCGGTACCGCCGGCCGCGCGCGATGCTCGTATCGAGATCGACGAGCGTGTGGATTTCAGCGGCAGCGTCGTGACCCCATTGAACGAAGCGCAGTTGCGCTCTGCCGTGGCGGCCCTGCAAGGGCAAGGCATCGAAGCGCTCGCCGTGTGTTTCATGCATGCCTACGCGAATCCGGCGCACGAGAAGCGAGCGACAGAGGTGCTGCAAGAGGCCGCGCCGGGCATCTATGTTTGTGCCTCTCACGAGGTGCTCGCCGAGTTTCGCGAGTTCGAACGCTTCGCGACTACCGTCGTGAATTCGAGCCTCATGCCGATCATGGACCGTTACCTCGAACGGTTCGAGAACGGCGTACGCGAGCTCGGTGTTCCCAGTGTGCCGCGAGTGATGCAGTCCAACGGCGGCGCCGTATCGCCGGCTGCGGTTCGTCGGATGCCGGTCAATACGTTTTTCTCCGGTCCCGCCGGCGGTGTGATCGGGACGCGAGGGCTCGGCAAGCAGATCGATGTGCCGGATCTCATCACCTTCGACATGGGCGGCACATCGACGGATGTGTGTCTCATACGAGGGCTGAACCCGGCCCAGAAGAGCCAGCGCGAGATGGGCGGCTTTCCCGTTCGCACCCGCACGATCGATCTGCACACCATCGGCGCCGGCGGCGGCAGCATCGCCTGGGTCGACGCAGGCGGCTTGCTGAAGGTCGGGCCGATGAGCGCCGGCGCGTTTCCCGGTCCGGCTGCCTATGGTCGGGGCGGTGTGCGACCGACGGTGACCGACGCCAATGTCGTGCTCGGTCGGCTCAATCCCAAGACGCTGCTCGGCGGGCGCATGGTCGTCTACCCGGCACGCGCGCGAGCCGCGATCGAGAAGGAATTGTGCCCGTCCCTCGGGCTCGACATGTTCGAAGCCGCGGCAGGCATCCTGGACATCGTCAATGCGAACATGATGGGGGCGGTGCGTGTGATCTCCGTCGAGCAGGGAGAAGATCCGCGCGAGTTCGCCCTGGTGGCGTTCGGTGGCGCCGGGCCGCTCCATGCGGCGGACATCGCGCGCAATATGGGGATAAGGCGGGTGATCGTACCGACGCGTCCCGGATTGTTGTCCGCATCGGGCTTGCTGCACGCGGACGTACGCGGCGATTTCAGTCTTACCCGTTTCGTGCGGGCGCTGCCGTCGAATCTCGCGGCGATCAATGCCGGGTTTGCCCAGCTGCGAGCGCAGGGCGAGGTTTGGCTCGAAGGCGAAGTCGGTACGGGCACGAAGGCAGCGTTCGAGTGGTCTGCAGATGTGCGTTACGTCGGTCAGAACTTCGAACTCATCCTGCCCGTCGAGTCTGCGAATGTCTTCCCCGATGCGCTCGACCGGTTGCTGCAGAGCTTTCATGAGCGTCATCGCGAGTTCTACGGCTACGACATGCCGGCGCAGGGCGTGGAGATCGTCAATTTGCGGCTCGTCGTGACGGCGGCGCGCGATACCCCTCCGGCCGAACAGCCGGCGAGCGGCGGCAATCTCGTGCAGGCCCTCGCCGAAACGCGCAGCGTCTGGTTTCCGGAAACCGGATTCACCAGCACCCCCGTTTACAAGCGCGAACTGATGCCGCTGGGGACGGGTTTCGAAGGCCCCCTCATCATCGAACAGATGGATACGACCACCGTCGTGCCCCCACGGTCGCGGTTCACCATCGATGCGAGCGGCACGATGCATCTCGAACTCGATCCGCTCGATGCGAAGCAAGAGGCCTGAGCCATGGACATTCGCGTAGATCCGATTCGTGCCGAGGTCGTCGCCCGGCATCTGCTTGCAAGCGCCGAAGAGATGGGCGCCACGCTCATGCGCACTGCGTTTTCTCCGAACATCAAGGAGCGCGCGGACTGCTCGACCGCGATCTTCGATGCGGCG
Organism: Burkholderiales bacterium; assembly: GCA_044360365.1. Classification (GTDB taxonomy): domain Bacteria; phylum Pseudomonadota; class Gammaproteobacteria; order Burkholderiales; family WYBJ01; genus WYBJ01. The sequence goes on from JBIKKL010000051.1 coordinate 6,756, forward strand.
GGTCAGGTGGTGGCCCTTGCGCAGCGGGTGCCGATCCATCTCGGTTCGATGGTGGGTGCGGTGGACGAGATCCGGTCGAGATTCAAGGCCGACGAGATTCGACCCGGCGACATGTTCGTCGCCAACGATCCCTACAACGGGGGCGGGTCGCATCTGCCGGACATCAACGTCATCGCGCCGGTGTTTTGCGACGGGCGCATCGTCGCGTTCGTGGCGAACATTGCCCATCACGCCGATGTCGGGGGGATGGTGCCGGGCAGCGAGGCGGCGGTCTGCAAGACGATCTTTCAGGAAGGGCTGCGCATCCCGCCGGTGAAGATCGTGTCCGAGGGAAGCGTCAACCGCGATCTGGTGGCGATGATCCTGCTCAACTCCCGCACGCCCCTGGAACGCGACGGCGATCTGAAGGCGCAGTTCGCGGCGAACGTCGTCGGCATTCGCGCGGTGACGGGATTGATGCAGCGATACGGTGTGGAGCAAACGGAAGCGACGATCGCCGCATATCTCGATTTCACCGAGCGGCGCTTCCGCGCGGCGATCTCCAGCTTGCCGCGCGGTACCTATCGCGCCGAGGATTTTCTCGACGGCGACCGCGAAGGCGAGACCTGCAGGATCCAGCTTGCATTGACGGTGGACGAAGGGCAGCTCACGTTCGATTTCGAAGGGTCCGGCAAGCAGGTCGAAAGTGCCCGCAACATTCCGTATCGTGCGCTGCTCGCGACGGTCTACACGGTCGCGAAAAGCCTGCTCGACCCCGACGTTCCCGCCAATGCCGGCTACTACCGTACGCTGCACATCAAGGCGCCGCCCGGGTCGGTCGTGGGCCCGACGCCGCCGGCTGCGGTGGGCGCACGTTCGATCTCGTGCGGTGTACTGGGCGACGTCGTCGCCGGTGCACTCTCGCAGGCGATGCCCGACAAGGCCTTGGCTCGCAGCGGTCCGCATCATCTCATCGTGCTCTCGGGAACCGATCCGCGTACCGGCGATTACTTCGTCAACTACGAAACGGTGGCCGGCGGCATGGGGGCGCGTCCCTACAGGGATGGCGTCGATGCCGTGCGCGTGCATGCCTCCGGGGCGTCGAATCTTCCGGTAGAAGCGCTCGAGCATGCGTATCCGTTCATGATCGAGCGGTATGCCCTGTGGGAGAAATCCGGCGGTGACGGGGCCTACCGAGGCGGCATGGGCGTGCTGCGCGACTATCGCATCATCGCCGATGATGTGACGGTGAGCCTGTCGTCGGAGCGCCAGCATGTGGCGGCTGCGGGGATGGAAGGCGGTACGGCCGGCCATCCCGGCGAGTTCGTGTTCAATCCCGGCAAGTCCGACGAGCGCAAGCTTCCGGCGGCGGCTGGGGAGGTGGCGCTGCCTCGCGGGAGCGTGCTGCGCGTGGCAACGCCTGGCGGTGGCGGATACGGCGCGCCGGAATCGCGTGATGCAGCGGCTGTTGAGCGCGACCGCCGCGAAGGTCGAACCTGAGAACCGGGAAGGGGGGAAAAGGAGAAACGGGAAAAGCCGGACACGGCGGTGTCGGCTGGACGGGCGCAAGGGGTACGACCCAAAGCAGTTGAGCGAGCCCCGGTCCTTCCCGGTTCCCCTTTACCTCTTCCCCCGACCCCAGTGCCTGGCACAGTGATCGGCAAGAGCAAACTAGGAGAGCAAGCATGAGCAAGGACGTCTCGAAGGCGCATCTGGATTTTCCGGCGACCGAGCGCTGGACGTACATGGACGTCGCGGCCCGCGGGCTCGTGCCGAAGATCGCGCGCGATGCGCTCGTGAGCCATCTCGACGAGCGGCTCATGGCCGAAACCGACAAGCACGGCTACTTCGACATGATCGAACGCGTGCGTGGTCGGTTCGCCAAACACATCAACGCCGCATCGGCGGAAGAAGTGGCGTTCACGAAGAACGTGACCGAGGGGATCGCCGCAATCGCGGCCTCGATCGATTGGCGGACGGGGGACAACGTCATCATCTGCCCGGAAATCGAACATCCGGCCAACGTCTACGCCTGGCTCAACCAGCAGCGGCGCGGCGTCGAGATTCGCATGGTCACGGCGCGGGCAGGGATGATGCCGGTCGACGAGATGATCTCGCGGATGGATGCACGCACGAAGGCCGTGACGTGCGCGACCGTCAGTTTTGCGCCGGGTTTTCGTACGGATCTCGCGACGCTCGGTGCGGCCTGTCGCAAGCGCGATGTGATGCTGGTGGTCGATGCCGCGCAGTCGATCGGCGTACTGGCCGACGACGTGCAGAAGCTCAACATCGACGCCTACGCCGCATCGACGCAGAAGGGCCTCTGCGGGCTCTACGGCATGGGTCTGCTTTACTGCCGCGAGGAGTGCGCCGAGCGCCTGCAGCCGGCGTATCTATCGCGCTTCGGCGTGGATCTCGGCGATGCGTCCGAAGCCGACATCGGCAGTTTCGAGTACCGGCTCGCCCGCGGTGCGCGCCGGTTCGATCTGGGCAACTACAACTTCACGGCCGCAGTCAACGCCGATGTCACGCTCGACTATCTCGCGCAGTTCGGACAGCCTGCCATCGAGCACTACGTCGTGGATCTGGGGCATCGGCTTGCGCGCGGTTTTCTGGATCTCGGGCTGCCTGTGAGCGGAGGCAAGCCCGGAGTGCATCTCGCCCACATCGTGACGGTTGGCGATATGGCGGCGGGCGGTCACGACTCGACGAGCGATACGCGCATGCAGTCGCTATACGACTATCTGGTCGAGAGGAATGTAAAGCTCTCCATACGACGCGGCGTGCTGCGATTCTCGCTGCACCTCTACAACACGTCATCCGACGTCGAGCGCGTGATCGGGCTCGCGAAGGAGTGGCTGGCGAAGCAGTAGGATGCTGGACGTCATTCGAATCATGAACGTCGAGTATGTCGATCCCAGCAACGCAGCGCGGTATCCGGTCGATGTCCCCATGTGGCGGGCACCGTCCGGCAGCCACCTCAATCTGACCGCAGGTACGGGGCTCAGGCGCAGCGACATCGACGTCGGCTGCCGCTCGATCTGGCGCTATGCCAAGGCCATACGAGTCCCGGCGCGAGGTGCCGTTACGCTCGGCGAAGGCTGGACGCCTGTCGTGCCGATCCGTTGGGAGGGCATCGAGATCGACGCGAAGCTCGAGTTCATGATGCCCACCGGTTCCTTCAAGGATCGCGGCATGACCGTGATGGTCACCTATCTCAAGCAGTGCGGCTTGAAGCGCGTGCTCGAGGATTCCTCCGGCAACGCCGGGGCATCGCTCGCCGCGTACGCGGCAGCGGCCGGCATGGAAGCGCGTATCCTCGTCCCAGAGACGGCCTCGTACCCGAAGATCGTTCAGATCGCGGCTGCGGGTGCAGATGCAGTGACGATCCCGGGTTCGCGCCAGGATGTCGCCGATGCCGCGCTCGCGATGTCCGACGAGATCTTCTACGCCAGTCACAACCGGCAGGCCTTCTTTGCCGAAGGCACCAAGACCCTCGCTTTCGAGCTTTGGGAGCAGTTCGGCTTCGATGTACCGGATCACGTCGTCGTGCCGCTCGGGTACGGTGCCAATGTGCTGGGCTGCGATCACGGCTTCCGTGAATTGCTCGCCGCAGGCGAGATCGAGCGCATGCCGAAGATCCACGGCGTCCAGGCAGCGAACTGTGCCCCTTACTTCGCTGCGTACTCGGCAGGTGTGGATCGTCTGGTGCCCACCCGCATCGAGCCGACGGTCGCCGAGGGTATCGCCTCGTCGCAGCCGACACGGGTCGTCGAAGTGCTGGATGCCGTCCGGGGCTCGAAGGGTAGTATCGTGGCCGTGAGCGAAGCCGATATCGCGCAGGCGCTGGCTGCGCTCGCCCGTCAGGGGCTTTACGTCGAGCCGACGTCCGCGGCCGCCGCCGCCGGGCTGAGCCAGTTGATTGCCTCGGGCGCCGTGAAGCGAGGCGAGCGTACCGTGCTCGTGCTCACCGGGTCTGGCCTGAAGTCCGGGGATCGAATCGGATCGCTCCTTGGGCTGAACGCGCGACGACTTGCGTCTTGAAAACGACGCAGTGAGGATCATTCGAATGCCGGCATTGGTTGTGTTTGCTGTGCTGCTGGGGTTCCCGGTGCTCGAGGCCTGGGTCCTATTCCGGCTGGGCGATGCCATCGGGTTCTGGGTGCTCGTCTGGCTCGTCGCTGCGGCGGTGGCCGGCGTGCTGCTCATCCGCTTTGAAAAGCTGGTCTGGGCCGTGCGTGTCGCCAATCAGCTGCGCCAGCAGGGATCACCGCTCCGGGCGCTGCTCACGACTGCCCGCACCCTGGTTGCCGGGCTGTTGCTGATCTTTCCGGGCGTGATTTCGGATTTTCTCGCCCTGCTCGTCCTGATCTGGCCGCTATCCGGTGGCGGGTCGATCGGTCCGGGCGGGGACCGCAGTGACGCAAGCCGAGCCTCGGGTGTGATCGAGGGGGAGTATCGACGCGAGGATGGCATGGATCGCCTGCCGCGAGAGCGCAAGTGAGCCCGTCAGCTTTCGAATGACGGCTTGGCGAACGCCGGGTCGTGCGTTAAAAAGCGGGTCACTGTCACAGGAGGGGAGAAGACGATGAAGGTCACCAAGGTTACCGGCTATGGTGTGCATCCGGGCTGGCGCAAGAATCTGGTGTTCGTAAAGGTCGAAACGGAGTCCGGCATCACCGGCTGGGGCGAGGCCTACTCACAGTATGACCGTGATCAGCCAGTGCTCGCGCAGGTGAGCGCGCTCGGCGGGTACCTCATCGGACGCTCAGTCTTCGACATCAAGCATTTCACGCAGATGGCGTTCGACGACTACGCGGCACGCCGCGGTTCGCTCGAGTTCTTCTGTGCACTGTCCGGCATCGAGCAGGCCATGTGGGACTGCGTCGGCAAGGCGCTCAAGCAGCCCGTCTACAACCTGCTCGGCGGCCGGGTGCGCGACCGGATCCGCGTCTATGCGAACGGCTGGAGCTACGGCATGAAGGAGCCGGCCGATTACGCTCGCGCGGCTGAAAAGGTGGTCGCGCTCGGATTCGATGCGATGAAGTTCGATCCGCTGCCGGCGCCATGGCGGACCTACATTCCCAAGGAGCACGAGGAGCGTGCCGTGGCCGTAGTGAAGGCTGTGAGGGATGCGGTGGGACCCAAGGTCGACATCCTGATCGAACAGCACCGGCGGCTCGCACCGATGCATGCGATCCGACTCGACAAGCGGCTCGCCGAGTTCGGGCTCTACTGGCTCGAGGAGCCGTGCGCGGCCGAGTTTCCCGAGGCGATGGCGGAAATTCGCCGGGCGACCGGTCTGCCCATCGTCATCGGCGAGGCGACCTACACGAAGACCGGGTTCCGGCCGCTGTTCGAAGCCCGGTCGTGCGACATCATCAATCCGGACGTTGCCTGCGTGGGCGGCATTCTCGAACTGAAGGAACTCGCTGCCATGGCCGAGCCGTTCCTCATCGCCGTCTCGCCGCACAACTACAACTCGACGCTGCTTGGCCTGGCGTCGACGGTCCACGCCTCGGCAACGATGCCCAACTTCATCATCACCGAGTACTTCCTGCCGTTCGTCGAGTGGGGCGACAAGATCTCCCCCAACCAACTGAAGCCCAAGAACGGCTACATCGATCTGCCGACGGCGCCCGGGTTGGGCATCGACATCGATGAGGAAGCCGTCAAGGCGCACCCGGCCAAAGTCTATCCGGCCCGCAAGTTGCGGACACCGTCGGACGAGGGTCCGTAATTCACCGATCGGGCACTTTTTCGTGCGGCGCTTCCGGCTGGACGTACGGCGCCGCGCGAAGTATCCATGGGGGGCGCGGGTCGACCAAGGCTGCACGCGTTCGATCTGCACGACAGCGCTGATCGCGTTGACTTGTTCGCCGGGCGCGTGAAACACTGTGTTCGCACGTATCGCGTGCAGTCGGTCGTTCTCAGCGATGCGCAGTTCATGAAGCAGAAGGAGGCATCGTGTTCAAACACATTCTGGTGCCGACCGACGGGTCGGAACGTTCCGAGCAGGCAGTCAGGTATGCGGTTGAACTGGCGAAGGTCCATGGCGCCCGCATCACGGGGATCCACGTGGTGCCCGATTTTCACCTCATGATCGCCTACGAAGGCGCGTTCGATCCCGCAACCGAAGAGAAGATCGAGCGCGAGGCGCTCGCCAAGGCCGAGGACTACCTGGGGTTCATTCGCAAGACGGCGCAGGAGGCCGGTGTGCCTTGCGATACCGCACGCGCAACGAGCGACCATCCCTACGACGAGATCGTGAAGAACGCCGAGCAGCGCGGTTGCGACCTGATCGTGATGATGTCGCACGGGCGACGCAGCGTGATGTCGATACTTCTCGGCAGCGAAACGCGGAAGGTGCTCAGTCACGCCACGATTCCGGTGCTGGTCGTCCGCTGAGCCCTTGGCGGGCCGATGGCGTCTTGTCTGCCGAAATGCTTCAGGCCGAGCGCACCCCATCTCGCAGGCGCCCTCGGCCGCCCGGGATGGGGCCTGCCGGCGGCTTCGGATTGGCCCCTGCCGCGCGCAGGCGAGCGATGCCGCGGTCTGCTTCGCTGAGATTGTTTCGCCGGGTGCCGCGCGTGCGATGAGGCAGGTCGTCGCCGAGCGTCGGAGCGGAATTGCAGGTTCATCATCAGATGAGGACTGATCGTGCTGGGCGCCGTCTTGAAACGATTGTGGCAAGAGCGCAGGCGTGACTCGGCTGCGGCTGCCGATGCTCTGCGGCAGGCACGGGATGCATTCGAAGCCGGGGCGGTCGTTGAGGCTGCTGCAGCAGTCGAACAGGCGTTGCGCGCCGACCCCAGGGAAGTCAACGCGTACCTGATTCGCGCCGCGATTGCGAAGCGCGAGCGACGATTTCCTGCGGCGGAAGCGGACTATCGGTATGCGATAGGTCTAAGCCCCGACTCTTGCCCGATTCGCATCGAATTGGCTGCGGTGCTGCACCAACTTGCCCGCTTCGACGAGGCCTTGGAGGTGCTTGACGATGCCATTGCGATCGAGCCGGAAAGTGTGCTGGCACGCATGAATCGTGGGCTCATGCTCAAGGAACTGGGTCGATTCGGTGAGTCCGAGCATGAACTGGCGCGCGCCTGCGCGACGGCCCCCGGGGATGCAGCGGCGCAGTGTCATCTCGCTTCTGTTCTGGGCGATCAAGGCCGAGACACCGAAGCGTCGGCCATGGTGGCAAGGGTACTGGACCGCGATGCTGCCAATGTCGACGCGCATTGGACGCTCGCAACCCTCGATTTGTCGGCCGGAAAGTACGCAACTGGCTGGGAGCACTACGAGTATCGGTTGAAGCGCCATGACGCCTACGTGCGTCGTCGGAATCTGCCGTGGTGGCGTTCGGGTACGGAGACGGCTGGCCCATTGCTCGTGCTCGCCGAACAGGGACTGGGTGACGAGATCATGTTTTCGTCTTGTTTCGGCGACCTGCTTGAGCAGCAACCGGAATGCC
>JBIKKL010000024.1:0-17792 GCA_044360365.1 Burkholderiales bacterium
AATGTGATGCCCGTCTAGGGCCGTTGTTCACGCGTTCATTCCCGGGCGCGCGAATATTGGCAACGCGCGATGCCGCAGGACGCGCGCCGCCCGAGGCCCACGGCGCCGTCGCTGAGATTGCCGCGGGCAGCTTGCCGTTGCATTTTCGGCGCCGGTCGGAGGATTTTCCCCGTCATCAGGGATATCTGCGCGCTGCCCCGGAACGCGTTGCGTATTGGCGGCAAAGACTGGCGTCGCTCGGGCCGGGGCTCAAGGTGGGGGTATCCTGGGTCGGTGGCTCGATGAAGACGCGCCGCGCACTGCGCTCCCTTGGGCTCGCGCAGCTTGCTCCCGTTTTGGGATCGGGCGGAGCAAACTTCGTCAGCCTGCAATACACGCCCTGCGAGGCCGACATCGCCTCCTTCGCTGGTACCACCGGGATCGCCGTTCATCACTGGCCTGACGCATTAGCGGATTACGACGAAACGGCAGCGCTGGTCTCTGCGCTCGACCTGGTCATCTCCGTGACGACCTCGATTGTTCACTTGGCTGGCGCGCTTGGGAAGACTGCATGGGTCATGGTACCGACCGTGGCTGAATGGCGTTACGCACGCGCGGGCTCGTCGATGCCGTGGTACCCGAGCGTGCGTTTGTATCGCCAGGTGGTGCTCGGCGATTGGGGGCCGGTTGTCGAGGCGATTCGATCGGACCTGCAGGCCTTGATCGCGCGCACGGGGCGGTCGGGTATCTGAACGCGGTTGGGGCAACGCCATATCCAACGGGGTAGCTGGCGTTCCGTGGTGGTGGTCGGATCAAGCCGCTGAAGGGCTTGTCACCCAGGCAATCCTTCCGAGCGCGGGCAAGCGTTGCTCGATCCGGATGCCCAGGCCGAGTTGAGTCGCGGAATCGAGTTGCTCGATACTGGCCGGTCGGAGCGGGAAACGGGCACGCTTCGGGACGGCAGGCGAATTGAGGGGGCGTTCTGGAGGGGCACTCAGCGCCCTCCTGGTTTTCACAATTCGGGATTTAATTTTTTGCAAAGCAACAAAAAGGGCTTGCGAAGGTGCAAAAGGCGGAGGCATAATCGGGTCACGTTGGATGCCAGTCCGACGTTTCCTCCAAAACCTCCTCCTTTGGTGGATTTAAGCGCCGTCCTTGAGACGGCGCTTTTTTTTTGCTCGACGGAAATCGTGTTTACCCGATGCCACAATATGGACCAATGATTTTCGCCTCATTAGAAGGATGAATGGTGCAATGCGTTATTGGCTCAATAGTACAGGTTCGCATTGTGGACGGAGTGAGTGAGATGACTAAGAACCGTACGTACGTCGCTACCCTGGGATCCAACGTGATGCGACAGGTTATGCGATTCGGTCCACGGCGCGTTCGGTGCATTCCAGTCCGGAGAATCCTGGCAAGCCGCAACGACGCATGTGCTCGTTCTTGGCACGAGCCGAAGAGGGCGCATTTTCTCCCAAGGTATTTCTCGGTCAGCTTGGCCTTACTTCCCGATATCGGCTGCCAGTAGAGCCCAAGCGGCGGTGTATACTGGCTTCGGCCCGGTGGCAGTTGCGCGATCCAGCATCGCTGCGCTCTGCGAATTGACCGCGGTCAATGTGCGACCCATGCCCGATCGATTAGATTGGGCGTCCGGTCGTCTCCTGAACGTATCGCACGATCGAACAAAGATGAAGATCCACGAATATCAAGCCAAAGAGATCTTGAGAAAATATGGGGTGCCCACGCCGCGTGGCGTTCCGTGTTTCAGTGTCGACGATGCGGTCGAGGCCGGACGTCAAATGGGCGGTCCGGTCTGGGTCGTCAAGGCACAGATCCATGCCGGCGGTCGCGGCAAAGGCGGCGGCGTGAAGTTGGCGCGATCCCTCGACGAGGTTCGGCACTACGCCGATACCATCCTCGACATGCAGCTCGTCACCCACCAGACGGGCCCCGGCGGGCAGAAGGTGCGTCGCCTCCTCATCGAGGAAGGCGCCGACATCCGCAAGGAATACTATGTCGGGATGGTGACCGATCGCGGCTCCCAGCGAATCGTGCTGATGGCGAGCTCCGAGGGCGGCATGGACATCGAAGAGGTCGCCGCCAAGACGCCCGAGAAGATCCACAAGGCGTCGGTCGATCCCGGCACCGGTCTCACCGACGCGCAGGCCGACGATATCGCGCGCAAGATCGGCATCCCCGAAGCCTCGGTACCTCAGGCGCGTGCAATCTTCCTCGGGCTCTACAAGGCGTTCTACGAAACCGAAGCGAGTCTTGCAGAGATCAACCCGCTGATCGCGACCGGTGACGGCAAGGTGATCGCCCTCGATGCCAAGATGAACTTCGACGACAACGCAATGTTCCGGCATCCGGAACTGACCGTGCTACGGGACTTCGACGAGGAAGATCCCGCGGAGGTCGAAGCCTCCCGACACGAGCTCAACTACATCCAGCTCGAAGGCAACATAGGTTGCCTCGTCAACGGGGCGGGGCTCGCGATGGCGACCATGGACATCATCAAGTTCTATGGCGGGCGGCCTGCAAACTTCCTGGATGTCGGCGGCGGTGCGACGACCGAACGCGTCACCGAGGCCTTCAAGATCATGCTGCGCAACCCGGAACTGCAGGCGATTCTCGTCAATATCTTCGGCGGCATCATGCGGTGTGACGTCATCGCGACGGCGCTCGTGGAAGCTGCCCGTGTAGTCGGCCTCAAGGTACCGCTGGTCGTCCGGCTGGAGGGCACGAACGTCGATCTGGGCAAGAAGATTCTCGCCGAGTCCGGATTGGCGATGATTTCGGCCAACGACATGGCCGATGCCGCCGAGAAGGTGGTCAAGGCGGCAAAGGGGCAATGACATGGCTATCCTGATCGACAAGAACAGTCGGGTTCTCACCCAGGGAATCACCGGCAAGACCGGCCGCTTTCACACGAGCGCCGGAATCGCGTATGCCAACGGGAAGAGCTGCTACGTTGCGGGCGTCACGCCGGGCAAGGGGGGGCAGAACTTCGAAGGGGTACCGATTTTCGAATCCGTGCAGGAGGCGCGCGACAAGACAGGATGCAATGTATCGGTGATCTACGTGCCGCCGCCCTATGCCGCAGCGGCGATCGACGAAGCCGTGGATGCCGGCATCGAGCTGGTGATCTGCATCACCGACGGCGTGCCGGTGCGCGACATGCTGAATACCAAGTACCGCATGATCGGCAAGAATACCAAGCTGATCGGGCCGAACTGCCCCGGCGTCATTACGCCGGACGAACTGAAGATCGGCATCATGCCCGGGCACATCCACAAGAAGGGTCCCATCGGCGTCGTGTCGAGGTCCGGCACGCTGACGTACGAGGCGGTCGGGCAATTGAGCGCAGTGAACCTCGGACAATCGTCATGCGTCGGCATCGGCGGCGATCCGATCAATGGCCTCAAGCACGTCGATGTGCTGAAGATGTTCAACGACGATCCCCAAACCGAAGCGGTCATCATGGTCGGCGAGATCGGCGGTACCGACGAAGAAGATGCCGCGCGCTGGGCGAAGGACAACATGCGCAAACCGATCGTCGGCTTCATTGCCGGATCCACCGCGCCGCCCGGAAAACGGATGGGTCACGCGGGCGCAATCATCTCGGGTGGCCATGGTTCGGCCGACGAAAAGATCAGCGTGCTCGAAGCATGCGGCATCAAGTGCACGCGCAATCCCTCCGAGATGGGCAAATTGCTGAAGTCGGTACTTTAACGGTGCTGTGGCAGGCAGCTCAGGGGGGCGCGGCTGCCGATCGGATTCGATGGGTCGGCACGACGCGGCACGCGGGCGTGACGCGGGAACGAACGTTCCGCGTAGGCGCGAACGATCAGATGGCGCGAGCGCTCCCCGGGCTGCACAGTGCATAGTTCTGCGAGGCGCAGTGCCTGAGGCCAACCGAAGGGCGCAGGGTCGATTTGCGATCGGCGTCCTTCGCACGGCAAAGTTCTCACTCTGGATGCTAGAAATATGGATGAGACCAAGCCAGCATCGGTGGGACCGGCTCAGCGTGGCACCCGGCGCGCGCGCGCCACGACCAAGGGGCGAGCGCTCGATACCGAAGCATTGGCCGACGTGCAGGCGCTGCTCGGCGATGCGCCGCGACGCCGCGATCTGCTGATCGAGCACCTGCACAGAATTCAGGATCGATACGGTTGTCTTTCGGCCGCGCACCTGCTCGCGCTGGCTCGGGAGATGAAACTCGCGCCTGCCGAGGTTTACGAAGTGGCCACCTTCTACCATCACTTCGACGTGGTGAAGGAGGGGGAGCCGGTGCCGGCGCCGGTCACGGTGCGTGTGTGCGACTCCCTCGGATGTGCGCTCGCCGGTGCCCACACGCTATTGAATAGCTTGAAAGAGTGCTTCGGGCACGAGGTGCGGATCCTGCCGGCGCCCTGCGTCGGCCGATGCGAGCAGGCGCCGGTCGCGGTGGTCGGACAGAGGCCCATCGCCCATGCCAAGGCGGAATCGGTCAAGGCAGCCGTTGCCGGCAAGGACCTGACTTGTCCGGTCGGCGACTACATCGATTTCGACAGCTATCGGTCCAGCGGCGGCTACGTCTTGACGCATGACTGTTTCGCCGGCAAACGCGATGCCGAGACCATCGTGCAGGCGATGGAGCACTCCGGCCTGCGCGGGCTGGGCGGTGCCGGGTTCCCGGCGGGCCGCAAATGGCGCCTCGTCCGAGCCGAGCCGTCGCCTCGGCTGCTCGCCGTGAACATCGACGAGGGCGAGCCGGGCACGTTCAAGGACAGGCATTATCTGGAACGCGATCCGCATCGCTTTCTCGAAGGCATGCTCATCGCGGCGTGGTGCGTGGGTATCGACGATTGCTACATTTATCTTCGGGACGAGTATGCCGGGTGCCGCGAGATCCTCACGCGCGAGATTGCCCGTCTGCAGGCTGACCCGCCGTGTCCGCTGCCGCGTATCCATCTGCGACGCGGCGCAGGTGCATACATCTGCGGCGAAGAGTCGGCGATGATCGAATCGATCGAAGGCAAGCGTGGCATGCCTCGGTTGCGCCCGCCCTACGTAGCTCAGGTCGGCCTGTTCGGTCGTCCCACGCTCGAGCACAACATGGAAACCCTGTACTGGGTGCGCGAGATCCTCGAGCGGGGGGCCGAGTGGTTCGCCTCCCAGGGCCGCCATGGCCGCAAGGGGTTGCGCTCGTTCTCCGTCTCCGGCCGCGTCAAGAAGCCCGGTGTGCATCTCGCGCCGGCGGGCATCACCGTTCGCGAACTGATCGACGAGTTTTGTGGCGGGATGCTGGACGGCCACGAGTTCTATGCGTACCTGCCGGGCGGCGCGTCCGGCGGCATCCTGCCGGCGAGCCTCGGCGACGTGCCGCTCGATTTCGATACGCTGCAGCCGCATGGGTGCTTCATCGGATCCGCAGCCGTAGTGATTCTCTCGAAGGACGACAAGGCCCGCGATGCCGCGCTCAACGTGATGCGTTTCTTTGCAGACGAATCGTGCGGCAAGTGCACGCCATGCCGAGTGGGTACCGCGAAGGCCGTCGATCTGATTGCCGACCAGATCTGGGACAAGGACCTCATGGAGGAATTGTCCACCGTCATGGCGGACGCATCGATCTGCGGCCTGGGTCAGGCGGCGCCGAATCCGATGCGCTGCGTGGTGAAGTATTTTTCGCACGAAATCGAGTAGCGGCGATGAGGATGGGTTCGTGGGCTTGAGCTTGGTGAACAGCGTGAAGAGAGAAGAGGGAAAGGGGAAGCCCCTCTCCCCCGCCCCCTCTCCTCGGTGGCGGGGCGAGGGGAGTGTCCGCTGTCATCGGCACCGACTTGGTCGCGACCATAGTCACCACGGTTTGATTGCGGGGGTGGCGATGCAGTCGCTACGGGCGCGTCTGGCCATTCCCCCTTCCCCTTTCCCTTTTCCCGCTCTTTTTCCAATCCCGTTCACCAAAGGTGAACCCGAATGACCACTTTTTCCCTCAACGGCCGCAGCGTTTGCGCATCGGACGACGAAACCATCATCGAGGCGGCCAAGCGCATCGGGATCGACATTCCCCACTTGTGCTACAAGCCGGGCATGCGGCCGGATGGCAATTGTCGGGCGTGCGTCGTGGAGGTCAAGGGCGAACGCGCGCTGGCAGCTTCGTGTTGTCGCAAGCCTGCCGAAGGCATGGAGGTGCAAACCGAAAGTGACCGCGCGCGCAAGTCGCAACAAATGGTGCTCGAACTGCTCGCGAGCGACATGCCGGATCGCGCCTACCGACTCGATTCCGAGCTCGATTCGTGGTTGAAGCGCTTGCAGGTCGGCGCTCCGAGGTTCGGCCCACGCCATCAACCGGCGGGCGACGCCTCGCATCATGGCATTGCAGTCAACCTCGATGCGTGCATTCAATGTACGCGGTGCGTGCGAGCCTGCCGCGAGGAGCAGGTCAACGACGTCATCGGTTATGCCTTCCGCGGCAGTCACGCGAAGATCGTGTTCGACTTCGACGATCCGATGGGAGCGTCGACATGCGTCGGTTGCGGCGAGTGCGTGCAGGCCTGTCCTACGGGGGCTCTGATGCCTTCGGGTGACGTCGGCATGAAAATCGCCGACGACAAGGTGAACTCCGTCTGCCCGTATTGCGGCGTGGGATGCCAGCTCACCTATCACGTCAAGGACAACCGCATTCTTTTCGTCGATGGACGCGACGGACCATCGAATCAGGGACGCCTGTGTGTCAAGGGTCGTTACGGTTTCGATTACGTTGCCCATCCCCAGCGTCTGACCAAGCCGCTCATCCGAAAACCCGGGATCGCGAAGAGCGCCGACTTCACGATGGACCCGGCGAATCCCCTCGAAGTGTTCCGCGAGGCCACCTGGGAAGAAGCGCTGGATCTCGCGGCTTCCAAACTGCGCGAGATCAGAGATACCCACGGCAAGCGAGCGCTGGCCGGCTTCGGCTCGGCAAAGGGCACCAACGAGGAGGCCTACCTCTTTCAGAAGCTCGTGCGCACCGGTTTCGGCAGCAACAACGTCGACCATTGCACGCGTTTGTGTCACGCGTCGTCCGTGGCGGCGCTGATGGAGGGCATCGGGTCGGCCGCGGTCTCGAATCAGGTCAACGACGTGGCGCGGGCCGAGGTGATCTTCGTGATCGGTGCCAATCCCACGTCGAACCATCCGGTCGCGGCGACGTGGATCAAGAACGCCGTCAAGCGCGGGGCGAAGCTCATCTATGCCGATCCGCGCCTATCGGATCTGTCGCGACATGCCGCATATTCCCTGCAATTCAAGCCGGATACCGACGTCGCGCTGCTCAACGCGATGATGCACACCATCGTCCACGAAGGGCTCGTCGACGAGGACTTCATCGCCAGCCGCACGACCGGCTACGACGAACTGAAGCAAAAGGTGACGGGCTACAGTCCCGAGGCCATGGCGCCGGTGTGCGGCATCCCCGCCGAGACGATCAAGGAGGTCGCGCGGCTTTATGCGACGTCCAGGGGGTCGATGATTCTGTGGGGGATGGGCGTGTCGCAGCATATCCACGGCACGGACAACGCGCGCTGCCTCATCGCGCTATGCCTCATGACCGGGCAGGTCGGGCGCCCCGGTTCCGGCTTGCATCCGCTGCGCGGACAGAACAATGTGCAAGGCGCATCGGATGCCGGCCTGATCCCGATGGTGTTTCCCGATTATCAATTCGTCGACAATCCGGCCGCACATGCCAAGTTCGAGTCGCTGTGGGGCGCGTCGCTCGATGCCAAGCGCGGCCTGACGGTCGTGGAGATCATGCGTGCGGCGATCGACAGGGAAATCCGGGGCATGTACATCATGGGCGAGAACCCGGCGATGTCGGATCCCGATGCGCACCACGCCCGGGAAGCCCTCGCTGCGCTCGATTTCCTCGTGACGCAGGAGATCTTCCTGACCGAAACCTGCTACCACGCCGATGTCATCCTGCCCGCCACGGCCTGGCCCGAGAAGTCCGGCACGGTGACGAATACCGATCGCATGGTGCAGCTCGGACGTCAGGCGCTCGATGCCCCGGGCGACGCGATGCCAGACCTCTGGATCATTCAGCAGCTTGCATTGCGGCTCGGGCTCGACTGGAACTATCGCGGCCCGGAAGACGTGTTCGACGAGATGCGCCAGGCGATGCCTTCGATTGCGGGCATCACCTGGGATCGGCTGGAGGATGAAAGTTCGGTGACCTATCCCTGCCTGCAGGTGGGCGACCCGGGAACCCCGGTGGTGTTCATCGACAAGTTTCCTACGGCATCGGGCAGGGCGCGCATCGTGCCGGCCGATATCATTCCCGCCGCGGAGCAGCCCGACGACGACTATCCCATCGTGCTGATCACCGGGCGCCAGCTCGAGCATTGGCACACCGGCGCCATGACGCGGCGATCGGGCGTGCTCGATGCCATCGAACCGGAAGCGACGGCATCGATGCATCCGCTGCAGTTGCAGCGGCTCGGCGTGGGTCCCGGCGATGTGATGACGGTACAGTCGCGTCGCGGGTCGATCAGCCTCTACGCGCGTGCGGACGAAGGCACGCCCATGGGTGCCGTATTCATTCCGTTCTGCTACTACGAAGCTGCGGCCAATCTGCTGACAAACCCCGTCCTGGATCCGTTCGGCAAGATTCCGGAGTTCAAGTACTGCGCCGTGAAGGTGCGCAAGGGGGGCGAGCTTACACCGCTTTCGACTTACGGCGGCGGTCAGGCGCTCTCGAAGCTCACGCCCGTGTGATGCGCGTCGAGCGAGGTGCGCTTCGTAAAAAGTTGACCGCGGTCAAGAGATTCGGGGAAGCGCGCTTAGTATAGTGAGGCACCCATGTAGCCGCGCATTCTCGTCCTGATGAAATGCTGCGGCGCGTCCGACTTGCGAGGAGCTCCAGATGGCCTTATCCGATATCGAAATCGCACAACAGGCGACGATGAAGCGCATCGTCGAAGTGGCTGCAAAGCTGGGCATCGCCGAAGAACACCTCGAACCCTACGGGCACTACAAGGCCAAGATGTCGCTCGACTACATCGCGAGCCTGAAGGATCGGCCGAACGGCAAGCTTGTCCTCGTGACCGCGATGAGTCCCACGCCTGCCGGCGAAGGCAAAACGACGACCACCGTCGGTCTGGGCGATGCACTCAACCATATCGGCAAGAAGGCGATCATCTGCCTGCGCGAGCCTTCACTCGGGCCGGTATTCGGCGTCAAGGGCGGGGCGGCCGGCGGAGGCTACGCGCAGGTCGTGCCGATGGAAGACATCAACCTGCACTTCACGGGCGACTTCAACGCCATCGCCCTGGCGAACAACCTGCTCGCCGCGATGATCGACAATCACATCTCGCACGGCAACGAACTTGGCATCGATCCGCGCCGGATCACCTGGCGCCGCGTGATGGACATGAACGATCGCGCCCTGCGCGACATCGTGTGCTCCCTGGGCGGCACGGCCAATGGGTATCCGCGCGAAGACGGCTTCGACATCGTCGTGGCTTCCGAAGTCATGGCGATCTTCTGTCTTGCCACGTCGCTGAAGGATCTGAAGGAGCGACTCGGCAACATCGTCTTCGGCTACACACGCGACAACAAGCCGCTGCGCGCACGCGATCTCAAGGCGCACGGCGCGATGACCGTTCTCCTCAAGGATCAGATCGCACCCAATCTGGTCCAGACGCTCGAGAACAATCCTGCGTTCATACACGGCGGGCCGTTCGCGAACATCGCGCACGGCTGCAACTCGGTCACGGCAACGACCACCGCGCTCAAGCTTGCGGACTACGTCGTGACCGAGGCAGGTTTCGGTGCGGATCTCGGTGCCGAGAAGTTCCTCGACATCAAGTGCCGCAAGGCGGGGCTCACGCCGAATGCGGCCGTCATCGTCGCGACCGTGCGCGCACTGAAGCACCACGGCGGCGTGGATCGCACGAAGCTCAACGAAGAGAATCTGCCCGCGCTCGAGAAAGGTCTGGCCAACCTCGAGCGGCACGTACGCAATGTAAAGGACGTCTACGGCATTCCCTGCGTCGTATCGATCAACCGGTTTACCGCGGACACTCAGGCGGAAATGGATCTGCTCACCGACCGCATCGGCAAACTCGGGGTCAAGGTCGTCGTGGCAACCCATTGGGCCGACGGAGGCAAGGGCGCCGCGGAAGTCGCTCGCATCGTTGTGGACCTCTGCGAGCAAAAATCCAGCCCGACCTTCGTCTACGAGGATTCGGACACGCTCTGGGACAAGATGAAGAAGATCGCGACGCGAGTGTATGGTGCAGCGGACATCACCGCGGACTCCAAGGTGCGAAATCGCATCAAGGAGCTGCAGGAAGCCGGCTATGGTCACTACCCGGTATGCGTCGCGAAGACCCAGTCCTCGTTCTCCACCGACCCCAATCTTCGCGGGGCGCCGAGCGGGCATGTCGTGAACGTGCGGGAAGTGCGGCTCGCGGCAGGCGCGGAGTTCATCGTGATGATCTGCGGCGACATGATGACGATGCCGGGCCTGCCCAAGGTGCCGTCGGCCGAGAAGATCGACGTCGATGAAAACGGCAAGGTCGTCGGACTTTTCTGAGCCGGCGATGCACGCCCTCGCGACCCTTGTATGGACATGCGGTCGCCGTGTATATTTCGGGACTCTACTCGAAGTCACGAAATTCTCGCCTCGGAGGAAATTAGAACGTGGAATTCGGATCTCCGCAGTTCTGGATCGCTGTGCTGCAAATCATCGCGATCGACATTCTGCTTGGCGGCGACAACGCAGTCGTGATCGCGCTTGCATGCCGGAACTTGCCGGCGAAGCAGCGCAAGCTGGGCATCTTCTGGGGCGTTTTCGGTGCGATTGCGCTTCGCGTGGTGATCACGATCTTCGCAGTCACCCTGCTTGCGATTCCATTCCTCAAGATCATCGGTGCCATTCTCCTGATGTGGATCGGGCTGAAGCTGGTGATGCCGCAGGAAGGCGAGGGCGAGCACAACATCGATGCCAGTGCCTCGCTCATGGGGGCAATCAAGACGATCATCGTCGCCGACTTCGTCATGAGCCTGGACAACGTGATCGCCGTGGCTGCGGCAGCCAAGGACAGCACCGCGCTCATCGTGTTCGGCCTCGTGGTGTCCGTTCCGATCATCGTATGGTGCAGTACGTTCATCCTGAAGATGATGGAACGCTATCCGGTGATCATTGTGCTGGGCGGCGGGCTCCTCGGCTATATCGCAGGCGACATGTTCGTGCGCGATCCGGTCCTCAAGGACTGGATGGACGCCAATCTCGCCTGGTTGCGGGACTACCACATCGCCGGGATCATCGGCGCAGTTCTGGTCATCACCGTGGGCAAGACTCTCGCCATGCGCGCTGCCCGTGCCCAGGCTGCGCACGGTGTCATCGATCTGGCGACGGACGACAAGAAGTCCTAAGCTTCCGGCACTCGTGTTCATCTCATTTTAGAGGCTGCAATGACCAAGCTGCTGGTACCTGTCGACGGATCCCAGTCGTGCATGCGAGCGATCGATCACGTCATCGCTCGGGTGAAGCGCTCGCAGCAGGCCCCGGAGCTTCACATCCTGACCGTTCACCCGCCCATCCCCTACGCCAATGCGGTGGCGGCGATCGGGAACGAAGCCGTGAATCGGTTCTATCGGGAAGAGGGCGATGCGACGCTGAAGACTGCGCGCGAGCGTCTGGATGCTGCCGCAGTGGCGTATCGGCATCACATCAGCGTGGGCGATCCTGCCGACGTGATCTCTCGCTTCGTCAAGGAGAATCAAATTGCCGAAGTGATCATGGGGACGCGTGGCATGGGTGCCGTGCCGAACCTGCTGCTGGGTTCGGTCGCTTCCAAGGTAGTCCATCTCGTCGACATTCCCGTGACGCTCATCAAGTAGGCGCGCGCGCAAGCACGATTTCAGGTTCCCCTCTGACAGTTCGCCGCCTGAAGCGGCTCGCTGTCGCCGCGACGCATACCTCATTGCCGCTTTCGACTTTTCGGGGGCGGTTCGTTCCAGAGATCCTTCAGCTGTACGATCC
Source organism: Burkholderiales bacterium (assembly GCA_044360365.1). Taxonomy (GTDB): domain Bacteria; phylum Pseudomonadota; class Gammaproteobacteria; order Burkholderiales; family WYBJ01; genus WYBJ01. The sequence goes on from JBIKKL010000024.1 coordinate 11,987, forward strand.
GTGCGGCGGCGCGCCGCGTCCGTCGTTGCCGTCGATTCCCGCGTGGGAACCTCGGGCGGCGGGCTCACGCGGGCATGGCGTGCAGTGCAGAGGTCACCCGGGTTCATAGTGAACGGCGGTCTCCGAGCAGCCACTGCCGGAACTGCAAACCACCAGGAGGAGGAACCATGAAACGCGTCATGATCGGATTGGCAGCGCTGGCTGTTGGAGTTCCGGCGGGAATGCTTTCGTCCGCAACCGCAATGGCATGGGAGCCGACGAAGTCGGTCGAGTTCGTGGTGCCCGCAGGTACTGGCGGAGGTGCGGATCAGATGGCCCGTCTGCTGCAGGGGATCGTTCAGAAGCACAACCTCATGAAACAACCGCTGGTCGTCGTGAACAAGTCCGGCGGTGCAGGTGCCGAGGGCTTCCTGGCGATGAAGGACGCCAGGGGGGATCCGCACAAGATCGTCATCACGCTCTCCAATCTCTTCACCACACCTCTGGCCACAGGCGTGCCGTTCGGCTGGAAGGACCTGACGCCGGTCTCGATGCTGGCCCTGGATCAGTTCGTGCTGTGGGTCAATGCGGAGGCACCTTACAAAACTGCCAAGGATTACATCGCCGCAGTGAAGGCGGCCGGGCCCAACAAGTTCAAGATGGGTGGTACGGGTTCGAAGCAGGAGGATCAGATCATCACGGTCGCGCTCGAGAAGGCCACCGGCACGAAGTTCACTTACATCCCCTTCAAGGGCGGTGGCGAGGTGGCGGTCCAGCTGGTGGGCAAGCACGTGGATTCCACGGTCAACAACCCGATCGAAGCGGTGGCCCAATGGCGTGCCGGCAAGCTGCGTCCGCTGTGTGTCTTCGATGAGAAGCGCATGCCTTACAAGGACAAGATCGCCGGCGATCAGGCGTGGGCCGATATCCCTTCCTGCAAGGAAGCCGGTGTAAACGTCGACTACGTGATGTTGCGGGGCATCTTCGCAGCACCGGGGGTTTCCAAGGAGGCCGTGGACTTCTACGTCCAGATGTTCGGCAAAGCTCGGGAGACGCCGGAATGGAAGAAGTTCATGGCCGACGGCGCATTCAACACGACCTTCCTGAGCGGTCCCGAGTTCGTGAAGTGGGTCGAGAAGGCGGAACTCACGCACGTCGACCTCATGAAGGAAGCCGGCTTTCTCGCGAAGAAGCCCGGCAAGTAGCGCCGAAGCCGCGGGCGCCGCTTCGGCGGCCGATCGCGCAGTCGCGGGAGGATACGCACGTGAATCAGGATCCATACACCGGGCGAGGCATCGCGACGCGCCTCGTTGAGGGCATCACTGCCGTCGGACTGCTAGCGCTCGGTGCGTTGGTGGTATTCGATAGCGTAAGACTCGGGGCGCAGTGGGCCGACGATGGCCCGCAAGCCGGGTATTTCCCGTTCTACATCGGTTCCATTCTCTGCATCTGTGCCCTGGTGCTGTTGGCGTACGCGGCCGTCGGCAAGTTCGATGGACCCAAGGTGTTCGTGGAACGCGAGGCGCTGCGCCGGGTGCTGCAGGTTCTCGTGCCTGCATTGATCTACGTCGGCGTCATCCAGCTGCTCGGCATTTACGTGGCCTCGGCCGTGTACATCGGCCTGTTCATGCGCTGGCTCGGCAAGTACGCGCTGTCCTGGTCGTTGGTGCTCGGCGTCTGCCTGATGACAGCGTTTTTTCTGATGTTCGAGGTGTGGTTCAAGGTCCCGCTGTACAAGGGGATATGGGATCCGTTGTTCTGGCTGGGTTATTGAAGCAAGCGGTCTTCTCGGACGATCCCGTAGACCTGACGACCAACTGAATGCTGCCGGGGCGCGACGCTCCTCGGCCAAGGGGAGGTGGCCGAATGGAAGAACTCGGCGCGCTGTTTCACGGTTTCTCGATTGCGCTTTCGCCGCTCAATCTGCTGCTCATGCTGGTGGGCATACTGCTCGGCGTGATCATCGGCGTGCTGCCGGGGCTCGGCGGGGCCAACGGCATCGCCATCCTGTTGCCGCTCACCTTCACCATGCCCCCTTCGTCGGCGATCATCATGTTGTCCTGCATCTATTGGGGCGCGCTGTTCGGCGGGGCGATTACCTCCATCCTGTTCAACATTCCGGGCGAACCGTGGTCGGTTGCGACGACGTTCGACGGGTATCCCATGGCGCAGGACGGCCGCGCGGGCGAAGCGTTGGCGGCGGCCTTCACGTCGTCTTTCGTCGGCGCGTTGTTCGCAGTCATCCTGTTTACCTTTCTTGCACCGATGATCGCGAAGTTCGCTTTGCAGTTCGGGCCGCCGGAATTCTTCGCCGTTTATCTGCTGACCTTCTGCAGCTTCGTCGGACTCGGCAAAGGATCACCGTTCAAGACGATCGCGGCGATGATGATCGGATTTTCGCTCGCGGCGGTGGGCATCGATACGGTGACAGGGCAGCTTCGTCTGACGTTCGGTCTTACTGAAATGATGCGCGGATTCGACTTTCTCGTGGCGGTCATCGGACTTTTCGGGATCGGCGAGATCCTGCAGTCGATGGAAGAGGGGCTCGCTTTCCGCGGCAAGCACGCGAAGATGAATCTGCGGGTCGTCATGCAGACCTGGGCGAAGCTGCCACGCTTTTGGGCGACCTCCCTTCGCGGATGTCTCATCGGATGCGGCATGGGCATCGTGCCGGGCGGCGCCACACCGGCGTCATTCATGAGTTACGGCGTTGCGAAGCGCATGTCGCCCGACGGTGCGAAGTTCGGCACGGGCCAGATCGAGGGTGTCGTCGCGCCCGAGACTGCCGCGCACGCAGCCGGCACGAGTGCCCTCATGCCGATGCTCACGCTCGGCGTGCCGGGAAGTCCGACCGCTGCGGTCCTCCTCGGCGGTCTGCTCATCTGGGGGCTGCAGCCCGGGCCGCTGCTTTTCACCGAGCAGAAGGATTTCGTCTGGGGTCTCATCGCCAGCATGTATCTCGGCAACATCGCCGGCCTGATCGTCGTCCTGACGTGTGTGCCCCTGTTCGCCGCAATCCTGCGGATTCCCTTCGCGATCATCGCACCGGTCATCATCGTGATCTGCGCGATCGGCGCCTTCACCGTCCACAACGCCATGCTCGACATCTGGCTGATGCTGGGATTCGGTGTCGTGGGCTACGTGTTCAAGAAACTCGACTATCCCCTGGCGCCGCTCGTGCTCGCCCTGGTGCTCGGCGATCGTGCCGAGGATTCCTTCCGTCAGTCCATGCTGATATCGCAGGGCGACCTGCGGGTGTTCTTCTCCAACACGCTGGTCGGCGGCCTCACGGCGCTGGCGCTCACGATGCTGTTCTGGCCGATGGTGGCCAAGCTGCTCCGCCGACACGCTTGAGCGACGGGCTCGGAGCCAGCGGCAGGAATCACGGTACCTTGATCTTGCCGCGCTTCTTCAGTCTGCTCAGGGTCTCGGGCGACAGGTTGAGATAGCACGCAAGTTCCTTCTTGGGCAGTCGTTCGCCCAACTGGACTTGCTTGCGCAAGAAGCGCTGCACCCGCCCCGGCGCGTCGAGCAGATGCAGTGTGATCACGTGGGCCATGACCTCGCTCATGAGCTTCATGACTTGGAATTCGAAGTCGGACTTCACGGCCGGGTGTCGATTCATGAACCCGACCCAGTCTTCCATCGAGAGCTTCGCGGCGCGGACCCGGGTGACCGCACGAATCGAAAAGGGGAGCGGCGTCTTCAGGCGCCAGGCCGCGTAGCTCGTGTCGATATCCGATTCGGCCGCGAAGCGCAGGATCATCTCGCGCCCTTCGGCGTTCGCTACCACGCGTTTCAGTATGCCGTCGAGGATGAAGTATTGCTCCATCGACCACGCACCCTGATGCTCGAGCAGATCGCCCTTTGGGTAGTCGATGATGTCGAGCAGCGGCTCGAGCTCCTCCCACTGTGCCGCCGTCAGTGCGCGCAGTGCGAGGTTTTGCCGCAGCTGTACGCGGATGATGTTGACTTCGGGGTGAAGAGCGAGCTTCAGCATCGTCGGGTGCTCGCGGATATGTCGAGTCGACCGCAGTGGTTTGATTCAGTATAGCGAATTCCCGCAGGCACCACCGGGCGCAGCAGCGCGCGTGCTTCGGTGAATCTTGACCGCGGTCAAGAGCCGGCGACGAGCAGCAGACCTATGATAATGTTCGACCCTCGACGCTGTCTTCGACGGCCCGCAGCTGCCGTTCCGGAGGAGGTCGCATTCCGGCAGCCCATCCGCCGCTACCCAAGGCCTGGCCCCTTTTCAACCGACGGCGAGAACGCGAGGTATCTCACCATGACCGATCTCAGTACCACCCCCGACGCGCAAGCCCACGAGGAAATCGACGGTTTTCAGCTCGTCATCGACGCCCTCAAGCTCAACGGCATCGATACGATCTTCGGCTTGCCGGGCATCCCCATCACCGATCTCACCCGGCGCGCCCAGGCAAACCACATGCGGGTGATCTCGTTTCGTCACGAGCAGAATGCCGGCAATGCCGCCGCCATCGCCGGCTTCATGACCCAGAAGCCCGGCATCTGCCTGACGGTTTCGGCGCCTGGTTTCCTGAACGGACTCACTGCACTCGCCAATGCAACGACGAACTGCTTTCCGATGATCCTCATCAGTGGCTCGAGCGAGCGCGAGGTCGTCGATCTGCAGCAGGGCGACTACGAAGAGATGGATCAACTCGCCATCGCCAAGCCCCTGTGCAAGGCTGCGTTTCGCGTCCTGCATGCCGAAGATATCGGGGTCGGCATCGCGCGGGCCATCCGGGCCGCCGTGTCGGGGCGTCCGGGCGGGGTCTACCTCGATTTGCCCGCGAAGCTTTTCGCGCAGTCCATCGATGCGGCCATCGGTCGGAACACGCTGATCAAGGTCGTCGATCCGGCGCCGCGCCAGATTCCCGCCGCCGAAGCCGTGACTCGTGCGCTCGAACTTCTGAAGGGGGCGAAGCGGCCGCTTATCCTGCTCGGCAAGGGCGCTGCCTACGCGCAGGCCGACGACGACATCCGGGCACTCGTCGAGAAGACCGGCATCCCCTACCTGCCGATGTCGATGGCGAAGGGACTCTTGCCCGATACGCACGACCAGTCGGCGGCCGCTGCGCGCTCGTACGTGCTCCCTGAGGCCGATGTCGTGCTACTGATCGGTGCGCGCCTCAATTGGCTGCTCTCGCACGGCAAGGGCAAGACCTGGGGCGGCAAGGGCTCGAAGGCATGGGGTGGGCAGAAGTTCATCCAGATCGATATCTCGCCGCAGGAAGCGGACAGCAATGTGCGCATCGATGCCCCGGTCGTGGGCGACATCGGTTCCTGTGTCGCAGCGCTGCTCGCCGGCATCGGTTCGAACTGGTCGAAGCCGCCGGCCGAATGGCTCGATGCGATCACCGAGCGCAAGACCAGGAACGTCGCGAAGATGGCCGAGACGCTCGCGAAGAATCCGACGCCGATGAACTTCCACAGCGCACTCAACGTGGTACGCGACATCGTCAAGGCCAATCCCGACGCCCTGCTCGTCAACGAAGGGGCGAACGCGCTCGACTTCACGCGCAGCATCGTCGACATGTACAAGCCGCGCAAGCGACTCGACGTCGGTACCTGGGGCGTCATGGGCATCGGCATGGGCTTTTGCGTGGCGGCTGCGGTCGTGAGCAACGAGCCCGTCATCGCGATCGAGGGCGATAGTGCGTTCGGCTTCTCAGGCATGGAAGTCGAGACCATCTGCCGATACAACCTGCCGGTGTGCATCGTCGTGTTCAACAACAACGGCGTCTACAAGGGCACCGACGTCAATCCGACCGGCGGCGCCGACGCCGCACCGACAACTTTCGTCAAG
>JBIKKL010000710.1:0-2840 GCA_044360365.1 Burkholderiales bacterium
TGTCGCACAGCATTGTGTAGAGGCCGAGCGCTCGCTGAGCGCTCGGGATTGGTACGACCAGGCGCAGATACTCGGTACCGGACCTGCCGGCGGTCGCCGAAACGGTTCCGGCGTTCGACGTAGTCCTATGGTCCGGTGCGACGGCCCCTAACGGCGAAGCTTCGCGAGCCATGCCTGGCGTTCAACGCGCAGCAGTTGCATTCATCGCCTCGCCCCGGTCGCTGCCGTCCGGGAAGCGCAGATAGAGCGTCCGCTGCGACCCCGACGTCACGGACACCTGCCGCGTTTCGGTACGGCCGTTGAATTTCGCCTTCACCGAATAGGTGCCGTTCGGCAGATCCACGTACATCCACGGTCCGTCGGACACCGTATCGACCACGGTGTTTCCGCGTCGGTCGGAGATGGTCACCGGCACTGCGGCGAGGTAATCGCCCGAGGGTGTCTGCGCGAACACGAGCTTCAGTCCGTAGTCCTCCGCGCGCTGCTGGAGGGAATCGCGGGCACCGATTCCGACGCCCCCGGACACGACCTTGCCGGACGAGGTGCCGGAAGCGGCGTTCGCCGCGTCGCCGCGAGCGCTAAGGTCGGCGGCGTGAACTACCGGTATCGAAAGCATGGCAGCAATGAAGGGTATCGTCAGTACGGATCGCTTCGTGATCAGTGTGGAAAGCATGATGGCCTCCTGGGTGAACTGGATGAGGCACCGAACGTGGCGCAACACCTTCCGTCGAGCGCGAACGACATGCCCGCATCGCCCTACGTCAATCGACGCTTCGAGCCAGCACATCGGGCCTCGGCTTAGAATATCGGCTCGCCGACCGTTGCGACTGGACAGCGCCATGACCGACCTCGCCCCGTTTCTCGCCACCGCCCAAAGTCGCAGGACCGATGTGCGCATCCTCGAGATCATTCTCGATCTCGCAAATGGCGATGAAGCCGAAGCCGATCGCATCTGGGCCGCTCCGAGCGAGCTGGAACTGATCGACATCTTCGTCATGCTCACCGATCGCGGCCACGATCCCGAGGCGCTGCAGTGGGATCGCATGGGCGTCCTCTGGAGCAGGGGCATCCAGGAGATCTTCTAGAGCCGACCCGGGCCGCAACCCAGGGTCGGCGCTCAGGAATCGGGAGCCGGCGCAGGGCTGGGATCAGCCGGCGTCGTCAACGGGCGCGACCCGGCAGGCCGCTTCGGATCGCCGAGCACACGAATCAGCGCCAGGTCGCTTTCAGGATCATGTTGGCGACACAGGTAATCGGGCGCATCCGTGACCAACACCTCGAGGGTAGGACGTACGGTAGCCTTCAGCAGATGTCCGCCGAGTGTGCTGCAGTCCGCGCGGCCAAGTACTACGTGGGCATGCAGCTTGAGCCGCTCGCCATCGAGCGCATGTCGCCGATGAGCGCAAGGACTTCGACCTTCTCGGCGACACGGTGGGGCGTGTACTGTTTGCGCGCCCAATCGAAGCAGCCACGCGTCACGTCGCTGAACGCACCCATAGCTGTGAGCCGGGATGCCGTCAGGTGCTGCTCGGCAGCAAATCGGTCGAGGCACGAAACGACCTCGTCGCCGGTTTCGAGGATGACGGCGAATGTACGTTCGGGCTGTTCGTTGCTGAGTTGCGCTACGACTCAACCCTGGGTTGCAACCCAGGGTTGGCGCTTGCGCCGGGTCAACGAACCCAGCAGGCCGAGCCCGGCGAGCCACAGGGCGACGGTGCCTGGCTCGGGCACCGGCGCGGCGACCAGACTCACCGCATCGAAGTCAACCTCGATGGCGGGCGCCGCCGGCGTGCCGGGCATATCCAGATTGACGAGACGGATGGTCAGGGGTTGTCCGAGAACATCACCGAAGTTCGTGCTGCTTACGGTCAGCGTCGCCCTGCGCCATTGGCCTTCGGGGATCGAACCGGCAGAACTCGAATCAGCGCCAAGCAGGGTATTGCCGGCAAGAAGTTCGATGCTGTAGCCCGGGAAACCATCGAGATCGTAGAACAGGTTCCCGCCATCTGAAGACCCGACGAGCGACGTACCCGAAGCAATATTGCCGACCTCGACACTCAAGGTATAGCGCGTCTGCGCAGCCAGAGTCGACGTGAGGGTTTGCTGGAGACCCGCGGGGCCGCTAGCGTTGCCTGCCAGGAATACGAGCGCGGCCTGGTCTCCTTCGGGCGCACCGCCGGGAAAGTAATCCTGCGCGACGTTCGGTCGAATCACGCCGACGGCATTGGCGTTCTGATCGATGATGCCGAATGGATCGTATGTCTGCCACCCGGTCGGCACGAAGACGCTGAAGGCGCCGTCAGGAATGACGTCCGCTTCGAAACCTGCATTGGTGATGGAAATGGCTTGCGCGTAGGCCGTCGTTGAAACGGCGAACGTAGCAGCAAACGCAAGACTGCGAAGGCTCATGCGGCGAGGCATGCGGTTCTCCTGTTGTGGTGGGTCCGCCCGGAAGGGCACGGCCGACAATCCGCCGCACCGATGCGTCGAGTGAACGCGACCCATTATCTGCCGCAGGCATATCTCAGAAGATAGGAAAAAATGCCACAAACGGTCACGTACATGCAGAAGTCATTGCCGACCCTCGTTGCTGACCCTGCGTCGACCCCGGGGTCGACGCAGGGTCAGCAACCGGATTCGAGCGGTGGCCAGGCAAGCAGCTCCGCCAGCCGGCGCACGATCCAATGCGCCTCGGGCTCGGACACCGGCGTCGGATCGGCCATCAGCCCGGACCGGATACGCTCGAGCACGTCGGCCTCGTCGACGCCAATGGAGAAGTGCTTCTCCCGCGCCGTTTCAACAAGCATCTGGGCCATGTCTTCGCACAGGTCGTAGCGCTG
>JBIKKL010000112.1:0-10518 GCA_044360365.1 Burkholderiales bacterium
TTTCCCGCGCTTGCGACGCAGACCGACTATTACCTCGCGCTGGCCTACTGCGTGCGCGATCGACTGCTCCAACGGTGGATCAGCACCGCGGAGGCCTACACCCGGAAAGGCTCCCGCACCGTCGCGTACTTCTCGGCCGAGTTCCTGCTCGGACCGCACCTGGGCAACAACCTGGTGAACCTGGGCATCGCGCCTGCCGTCGCGGACGCGGTCGCCGATCTCGGGCTGAAGCTCGACGACCTGCTGGCGCTCGAAGCGGAACCGGGACTGGGCAACGGCGGTCTCGGTCGGCTCGCCGCATGCTTCCTCGATTCGCTCGCAACCCTGGAAATCCCTTCGCTCGGCTACGGCATCCGCTACGAGTTCGGTATTTTCGATCAGCACATCGTCGACGGCTGGCAGATCGAGAAGACGGACAAGTGGCTGCGCTTCGGTAATCCGTGGGAGCTTGCGCGCCCCGAATGGGCCAAACTCGTGAAACTGGGCGGGCGCGTCGAACGCTATACCGACATCGACGGGCGCTATCGCGCCCGCTGGGTGCCTGATCGCAGCGTCATCGGCGTACCCTACGACACGCCGATCCTGGGCTATGCCACGAACACGGCGAACACGCTGCGCCTGTGGCGAGCAGAAGCGCCGGAATCCTTCGACTTCGCGGTATTCAATCGGGGCGACTTCTACGGCGCCGTTCACAACAAGGTGCTGTCCGAGAACATCACCAAGGTCCTCTATCCGAACGACGACTCCTTCCAGGGCAAGGAACTGCGCCTTGCCCAGCAATACTTCTTCGTCTCCTGCTCGCTGCAGGACATGATCCGCATCATGCAGGGCCAGCACCTGTCGCTCGACCAGTTCCACGAGAAGTTCGCTGCCCAGCTCAACGACACGCACCCCGCCATCGCGATCGCCGAGTTGATGCGCCTCTTCATCGACGAGCACGAGATCGAGTGGGACCGCGCCTGGGACATCACGCGCAAGACCTTTGCATACACGAACCACACCCTATTGCCCGAAGCGCTGGAATGCTGGCCGGTGGAACTTCTCGGTCGCCTGCTGCCGCGTCACCTCGAAATCATCTACGAGATCAACGCACGCTTTCTGGACGAAGTCCGAATCCGCTTCTTCGGCGACGATCGGCGCGTCGCCGCGCTGTCGCTGATCGACGAGCAAGGCGGGCGCAAGGTACGGATGGCGCATCTCGCCTGCGTCGGCAGCCATGCCGTTAATGGCGTGGCCGAACTGCACACGAATCTGCTGACTCGCCATGTACTTTCGGACTTCCACGCGATGTGGCCACAGGCCTTCAGCAACAAGACCAACGGGGTGACCCCGCGGCGATGGATGGTGTTGAGCAACCCGCGTCTGACCCACCTCATTACGTCGAGCATCGGCGAGGGCTGGATCCGCAATCTCGAAGAGCTGCGCCGCATGGAACCGCTGGCCGACGACCCCGGATTCCGCGATCGCTGGCAAGGCGTCAAGCGCGCGAACAAGGCGGGGTTCGCCGAGTTCATACGGCATCGAACCGGCATCGTGGTCGACCCCGACTCGATGTTCGACATCCAGGTCAAGCGCATCCACGAATACAAGCGCCAGCATCTGAACATCCTGCACGTGATCGGGCTCTATCACCGACTGCGCTCCGATCCCTCGCTCGACATCGTGCCGCGCACGTTCGTGTTCGGCGGCAAGGCGGCCCCCGGTTACCGGATGGCAAAGCTCATCATCAAGCTGATCACGGCCGTGGGCGACATCGTCAATCGCGATCCGGCCGTGCGCGATCGAATCAAGGTCGTCTTCCTGCCCAACTTCAACGTCAGCAGCGGCCAGCACGTCTATCCTGCGGCCGAACTCTCGGAACAGATTTCGACCGCAGGCACGGAGGCTTCAGGCACCGGCAACATGAAATTCGCCATGAACGGCGCGCTCACGATCGGCACCCTCGACGGTGCGAACATCGAGATCTGCGAAGAGGTGGGCAAGGAGAACTTCTTCTGGTTCGGACTCACCGCCGATCAGGTGCACGACCTGCGGATGCGAGGCTATCGGCCGCGGGATTATCTGGCGGCAAGTCCGGAACTCTACGAGATCTTCGAACTTCTCAAGAGCGGATTCTTCTCGCGCGGCGACGTTACGATCTTCGAACCGCTGGTGAGCAGCCTCTGCGATTACGATCCGTTCTGCGTCCTCGCCGACTACGATTCGTATGCCGCTACCCAACGCACGGTGGATGCAGCGTATCTCGACAGGGAACGGTGGGCGCGGATGTCCATCCTGAGCAGCGCGCGTTCGGGGAAGTTCTCGTCGGATCGAACCATTGCCGAATACTGCAAGGAGATCTGGCGCGTCGAGTCTGTGCCGATTCGTCTGCTCACTCGCGATCAGGTACGCGCGACCTTCCTGCAATAGCGTATCGGGCCGCGCAGCCGAGGCGGAGGTACCGCACCCGGGTTCGACTGCGGTCGTTGTCCAAGAATGCTGCCCCCGATCAGGCCACGCACGAAGGGACGATTGCTTGCCGAAGGTGCACCGAACTCGATACCCAGCCGAAGATGCCGCCCTGCGCCGAGATCATGCGCAGCGCCACCTCGTGGAACTCGGGAAAGTAGGAACCGCAGCAGTCGCCCAGGACGATGCACTTGAAGCCTCGATCGTTTGCTTCGCGCACCGTCGTGTGCACGCACACTTCGGTCGTCACGCCGGCGACGAAGAGGAACTCGATACTCCGTCCCCGCAGGATGGTCTCGAGATCGGTCGCGAAAAACGCGCCCTTGCCGGGCTTGTCGATGACCGGTTCGTCCGCCAGGGGCGCGAGTTCACATACGATGTCGTGCCCTGCTTGCCCGCGAACCAGGATGCGCCCCATCGGCCCCGCATCGCCGATCCGCTTGCCGGACGGCCCCCGCTCCCACTTCGCGGGCGGACAATCGGTGAGGTCGGGTCGGTGACCTTCACGGGTGTGTATCACCAGCACGCCGGCCTCTCGCAGCGTTGCGAGCGCTGCGCGGCAGGGATCGACCGCGCCGCGCAGCAACCCGACATCGTTGCCCAGGGATTCGCCGAATCCGCCGGGTTCGAGAAAATCGCGCTGCATGTCGATCACGACGAAAGCCGAACGCGACAGATCGACTTCGATCGGGCCCGGCGATGCCTGCAGTGAAATCGTCATTGCACACCGCTTTTCAAGGGGGCCTGCAACTGCAGGGGTGCGGTCCACGCAAAACGGATGCGTACGAAACAGGTATTGCTCATTAGTGATTTCCCCGTGATCCTCAACTTGCGCCCGGCATGAAGCTCACGTGCGCAGCAATCACTTTCCAGCCTTGCGGCGTGCGCATCCACGTCTGACTCTGGCGCCCATGGCGGCCCGTCTTGACGCGACGGTACTCGCAGTTCGCCGTTGCGAAATCGTTGCTCCAGGCCATGATCTCGACCCGAATCAGTTCCCGGAGCGCATCCGAGGGATCCCGCGCGCTGCGATATGCTGCGATCTCGGCATGACCGTAGAGCACCTCGGCCGGACCGTAACGTATGGTATCGGGACTATCGTGGAAGAGCTCGTTCAGCACGGCGACATCGTTCGAGTTGAGCGCCGCTTCGTAGCGATTGAATGCAGCCGTCACTTCGGCCAGCGCTTGCGGAAATTGCATCGTCGTTTCACTCCATGGACCAGGGTGCCGTCGAACACTGCGCGATGCCTGCCTCTTCGAGCGCACGAGCGACACGCAGACAAAGATCCTCCCGCCACGGCGCTGCGATGATCTGCATGCCGACCGGCAGACCATCGACGCGACCCACCGGCACCGCCGCGACCGGCAGACCGACGAAGGATATCGGTTGCGTGAGCAGTCCGGTGGATGGACGCGTCGGCAGATCGCGGCCGTTCAGATTCACGCTCTCCTGTCCGAGCAGTGTCGCACACCAGGGCGTGCTCGGTGCGAGCAGCACATCGACATCCTGGAACAGCGACAGCAGCTGACGATGGAAGCGGCTCCGAAAGCGCTGGGCACGCACGTACCATTGCGCCGGCAGCAGCGCGTTGGCTCGCATGCGATCCCGAATGTGTGGTTCGAAGTCGCAAGGCCGTTCGCGCAGATCCCTTGCATGCAGCTCGGCACCCTCGACCGCAGTGATGACGTAAGCCGCTGCTCGCGCCTGCTCGACTTCGGCCAGATCGGCGCTTGCCCGGACGCCCAATGCATGCGCCGCCTGCGCAACGCATTCGACGATGCGAGGTTGCGCATTGCGTTCGAAGTAGCCGACGGCGCGGGCAATACGCAGGCCATCGATGCCGCGGTCGAGTTCCTTGCTCACCGGTTCGACGGGCCCGGGCCGACATGCGGGATCGTGCGGATCATGACCCTGCATGGCATCGTAGATCGCCGCAAGATCGGTCGCACTGCGCCCGAGCGGCCCCAGGTGATCGAGGCTTGCGACGAACGGATAGCTGCCGGAACGGGGCAAGCGCCCGAACGTCGGCTTGAGACCGAACACCCCGCAATGCGCCGACGGTACGCGTATGGAGCCGTTGGTGTCGGAGCCCAGCGTGAACGTGGCCAGTCCGGCTGCCACGGCCGCGCCGGAGCCGCCCGACGAACCGCCGGCCGACCGCTCGGGATCATGCGGGTTGCGGGTCGCACCGTAGTGCGTGTTCTCCGTGGTGAAGCCGTACGCATACTCGTCCATGTTCAACGTGCCGACAAGGACGGCGCCTGCATCGACGAGCCGTGCCACGAGACAGGCATCCGCTTTCGCCGCCGGCCGGTCACGGTTGATCTTCGAGCCCGCGAGCGTAGCCATACCGCTGACATCGAAAAGATTCTTCACGGCAAAGGGAACACCGGCCAGCGCACCAGGATCCCGGCCCTGAGCGACCATCCGGTCGACACGGCGCGCTTCGTCGAGCGCTCGCTGTTCGGTCGTTTCTATATAGGCATTGAAGCGCGGATTGCGCTCCCTGATGCGCGCAAGAAGCGCCGTGACATGATCTTCGGAGCGCAGCGCACCGGATCGAACAGCTGCTGCGATTTCGGTGGCGGGTGCGTCGAGCATTGCTGCGTTCATGGCCGCCATACCGGCCCCAGCTCTTCGTCGTCCGCCGGATCATACGCAAGCAACGGCGACGCAATCTCGCAGGCACGTTGCAGCTGCATCACGATCGACGGGAGCTCTTCGGGCTTGAGTACCACCCCCGCCGCTCGGGCGAGCGTCGCCACGGCGGATTCGTCGATCCAATCGATATCGATCGCAACGTCCTTCGACGCGCTCATCCCGACCTCCCTGACGGATGTTCGCAAACAATGTCCATGAAATGCATGAATGCACAGGACATGCCACCGATCGTCCCCGTCCCGCAACGACAGCGACAAGAGGGGATGACGCAACCCGTCCAGCCAGGACTGCCCCGAAGCAGTGCGCATTCCGGTCCGGGTGCACGCTAGCGGCGCGCGGGGCCCAAGTCCGGGAGTGGCGGCCCACCGGCGCTCTGCACGACGCGCAGATCTGCGCAAAGCCACGCCCGACGCTATCATCCAACGTTTCCTCACCTACCTCGGAGACCGGCCGATGGCCTCCTATCCCACCTGGATCGAACAGTTTCCCGGCAACATGCTGTGGTCGAATGCCTGTCTCATGACCAAGGCCATGGCGCCGTACGGCGGATCAGTCGCGCTCATGGAGATCGACGAAGTCTGCCAGCGCCTTATGGACCAGCAGGACGACATGGATGCCTGGCGACGCGAGTGGTGCGCACTCGGCGCACGTCTGGAGAAAGTCGCAGACCAGGCCGCCCGCGAGGGCCGCGAGCACACGGCCGGCAACTACTATCTGCGCGCCGGCATGTACTGGTTCACCGGTGAACGCTTCATCCCGCCGGGCCCGCTGAAGCGCGAGGTCGGCAAGAAGGCACTCGACCTGCACCACGCCGGCCTGCTGCGGCGGTACCCGAACATGGAGAAGGTTGAGGTGCCGTTCGAAGGCAAGTCGCTGCCGGCACTTTTCCTCAAGGCACCGAATGCCCAAGGCCCCGTGCCGACCCTCGTGGTATTCGACGGCATGGACAACTGCAAGGAGATGAGCGTTCTCTTCAACGGGCTCGAGTTCGCCGCGCGCGGCTGGAACACGCTCGCGATCGATGGTCCGGGTCAGGGCGAATGCCTGCGGTTTCGCGAACTGTATGCACGGCACGACTATGAAGTTGCAGGTACCGCCGCTTACGACTACGTGTCGCAGCGTCCGGAAGTCGACCCCTCGCGCGTCATCGTCATGGGCTACAGCTTCGGCGGCTACTACGCTGCACGCGTGGCCGCGTTTGAAAAGCGCTATCGCGCGGGCGTTGCCTTCGCCGCACTGCACTGGGATCTCGCCGCGTGGCAGCGCGAGATCAAGCGCCGCCATGAACAGGAGCCCGCCAATACGGCCCAGTCGAACTTCCACTTTCGATGGGTCATGGGTTGCGAAACGGCCGACGAGGCCATCGCCAAGGCAGAGAAATTTTCGCTCGTCGATGTTGCGCCGAAGATCGACATGCCGTTCCTGATCGTGCACTCCGATGAAGATCGCACGGTCCCCGTGGCATCGGCCTACAGACTCCACGACGCGATCGGGTCACCCGGAAAACACCTGAAGATCTTCACCAGGGAAGACGGTACGCGGTATCACGTGCAGTCCGACAATCGGCAGGTGGGCGTGGACTATATTTCCGACTGGATTCATGAGCAGTTGAAATGAGTGAAGCGTGAAGGGTGAAGGGCGTTGCTTGCGCAGCCGCCGGTGAAGCGCGTACTCACGCGCTTGGCTTCTGACCGCCTCGTCGAACGACGAGGCATCACCCTTCACCTTTCACTTTTCACCGTTCACGCCGAAGGGGCCGTGTGAAACGCGCCCCTCCCGCACGAACGGCCGGAGCGCTCAGTTCACCTGCGCCCCGCTCTCCTTCACTACCCGCGCCCACTTCACGGCTTCTTCCTTCGCGAACGCAAGAAACTCCTTCGGCGTCGCACTCAGCATCGCCTCGCCGCCGGCGCCGCGCAGACTCCTGGCCACATCCGGGCTTTCCACCGCAGTACGCGTCGCATCGAAGATGCGTTTGACGACGGCTTCCGGCAATCCCTTCGGACCGACGAAACCCAGCCATTGCGTGGCGTTGTAGCCCGGCACGCCGGCCTCGGCGATCGTCGGCACATCCGGCAACTCCTGCGAGCGCTTGGCGCCCGACACGCCGAGCGCGCGCAGCTTCCCCGACTTCAAGTGCGGCATGGCGAGTGCGATGCCGGGGAAACCCACCCGCACCTGGCCACCCAGGAGATCGGCCATCGCGGGGCCGCTGCCCTTGTAGGGAATGTGCGTCATCTGGAAGCCGCCCATGCGCATCATCAACGCGCCGAGCAGATGTTGCGTGCTGCCGTTGCCCGAGGAGGCGAAATCGATCTTGCCGGGCTGCGCCTTGCACAGCGCGATCAGTTCCTTCACGTTCTTCGCCTCGAGTCCGGGGTTCACCGCCAGCACGCTTGGCGCACTCAGGAACGTCGTGATCTGCGTGAAGTCGTCGACCGGATGGAACGGCAGCTTGCTGCGTAGCGCGGAGGACACGTAGTGCGTATTGGCAGAGAGCAGCAGCGTGTACCCGTCGGGCGTCGCGCGCGCCACGGTTTCCGCGCCGATGAGACTGCCGGCGCCGGGCCGGTTATCGACGACGACCTGCTGACCGAGAATCTCCGACATTTTGTGGGCCACGACCCGACCCGGGACATCGGCAGCCCCGCCCGGCGAGTACGGGATGACCATTCGAACGGGCCGAGTGGGATACGTGCTGTCCGCCGCTAGCGCCCCTGTTCCGATACATGCGATTCCCGCCACTGCACCGGCACGCAAGATCCGCTGCTTCATCGCCTGAACCCTCTTCGAAAGAAAGGCGCAGAGTCTGCCCCAAGCCGATCATCGCGGCAAGGCCGGATGCATGCGAGTGCGAGGACAGCCGAAATGCGAACCGGCGCCCCGCAGGCGCCGATCGAGAGCGATAAAAACCGAACGTCAGGGCATCTGGATCTTGCCGCCCCCGGGGATGCCGCCGCCGAGGCCACCCATCCCCCCCATGCCGCCCATTCCGCCTTGCGGCACGACGATCGAAGAGGCTTGCTGACGGCGCATCTCCTGCAGATCGCGCACCGTGCGCTCGATGGCCTCCTTGGCATCGGGCCCGAACTTGGTCGCTGCTTCGGCGAGATCCTTCGCATCGATCTCGAACGAGATCGGAAGCGCGCCCACCGAGGTCATGACCTGGGTTTCGCCGACATAGGTGACAGGCCGCGATGCATCCGTCTTGCCTTGTCCGTCGACGGGCGTCAGGCGTCGAATGGTACCCACGCGGCGATCGGTGAATACCTCTTCCAAATAAAGAGCAGCGGGATCCATCCTGGGTTCGGTCAATCGTTCGTCGGGTCTGCTGGCCATGGCGTCCACCTCGATTCGTTGCAGTTCACGTAGCGCGTAGCGTATCAGAAAGCCCCACCACCTGTCGGCACGACGTGGGGCGGCCCAGCCTCGTTCTGACTGCCCCCGACCCTCGTCGGCTCAGGATTGCATGGGCACGGCGGCATCGACTTCTTCGCGCGGCTCGACATGAATCGTGATCGAAGCGTGGGCAAGTTCGCGGGCGAGTGCGACCTCCAGCGCATCGCATATCGCATGCGCGTCGCTGACGCTGCACGAACCCGGGACAACCAGATGGAACTCGATGAACCGGCGTGATCCCGATTTCCTCGTGCGCAGCGCGTGGTAGTCGGCATCGCCTTCGAGCCGAGATCGCACGACGCGATCGATCAGGGCGAGTTCATGATCCGGCAACGAAGCATCCATCAAGCCGCGGGTCGAGCGCCGAAGGAGGTCGACCCCCGTATAGACGATGTGCAGCGCCACGAGGATCGCCATGATCGGATCGAGTATCGTCCATGCGGGTGCGACCATCACCACGAGCAATCCGCCGACGATCGCGAGCGACGTCCATACGTCGGTCATCAGGTGCTTTGCGTCGGCTTCGATCGTGATGCTGTCGTGTATCGCCGCCACCTTCGTCATCAGTCGCGCAGTTGCATAGTTCGCCCCGGCGGCCGCCAGCGATACGACCAGACCGATGCCGAGATTCGCAAGCGGTGCCGGCGCGAAGAGCCTCGGCACGGCAGTCACGAGTATCGATGCGGCAGCCAGCAGAATCAGGACGCCCTCCACGCCGCTTGCGAAGTATTCCGCCTTGTCGTGCCCATAGCTGTGATCCCGGTCTGCCGGCATCGCGGCGATGGTCAAGGCCCCCAGGGCGATGAGGCCGGCGGCGAGATTGATGAACGCTTCGAGGGCATCCGACAGCAGACCGACCGAATCGGTCAGGAAATAGGCCCCGAACTTCAGGCCCAGGGTCAGGATCGAGGTGGCGATGGAAAGCATCGCCATTTGACGTGGGGTATACATTTCGATGCACCGGTTCGAGCCGAAATGTACGTGATGGCTCGGGAGTCAGCAACGAAAGTCGGAAGTCCTTGCCGTACGCGAAATCTCCGTGCCCGCGTCCCCTCGACTGGCGCAGGAGGTCACGGCGGTTGCGATCCCTGAAGTACCGCATCGACAAGGGTGCGGAGAACCTGCCCACAAGGAGAGTATTCATGACGAAGTCATTCAGCGAAAAGCCCGAAGTCTCGTTCGTGCGTGCCCCTCCCCGGAGGACGAATGCGACTGAGCCGGAGCGCTATTTGCGCGCATGCTTGCGCGCGGTCGATTCACCGCGCCCGACCGCGCGCTTCGGGCGCTTGCGTACCGGCGCCGCCGCCCCCGCTGCGCCTCCCGTCGCTTTGCCCTTGCCCTTGCCTAGACTCGCGCGCAGCCGCCGCCATCAGATCGATGATTTGCGCGCCTCCTCCCGTCTCGGGCGGCGCGTCGGACAGCGAGATCTCCTTGCCCTCGACCTTGCGCTGGATCGCCGTTTCGATGCGTTGCTTGACTGCGTCTTCGTAAGCTTCTGGATGGAACGCTTCGCTGGAGATCTGCTCGATCAGCTGAATCGCGAGCTTCGGTTCGCTCTCCCGAACCTCGGTCACCGGGATGACGAGATCGTCGACGGCTCGCACTTCGTCGACATACGGCAATTGCTGCGTGATCAGCACGTCGTCCGCCGGGTGCAGCAGGACGATGTACTGCTTGCCTCGCGCCGCATATCGACCCAGAGCGCTGCGGCCGGTCTTGCGCATCGCCTCGACGAACAGCGAATACGGTTCTGCGCCGCCCTTGTCCGGCGCAAGATAGTCGGCCTTGTCGCAGGACACAGGATCGATGGCGGTGAGCGGCACGAATTCGGTGACTTCCACGGCGTGCGAACTCGCCTCGTCGAGATCCTTCAGTTCCGCGGGCGTGAAGGTGACACGTATTGTCCCTTCGCGAATTCGTACCCCTTGATCATCTCCGAGCGGTCGACGACGACATCGTCCTTGAGGCAGACGTATTGCTGTCGCAATCGCGATCCGCAAGTGCCAT
>JBIKKL010000711.1:0-2835 GCA_044360365.1 Burkholderiales bacterium
CGACAG
This sequence comes from Burkholderiales bacterium, assembly GCA_044360365.1. Taxonomy (GTDB): domain Bacteria; phylum Pseudomonadota; class Gammaproteobacteria; order Burkholderiales; family WYBJ01; genus WYBJ01. The sequence goes on from JBIKKL010000711.1 coordinate 7, forward strand.
CCGCAGGCCGCTGTTTGGCTGCCTGTGCATCATCGGCATCGTCGACGAAGAACCGGACCAGGACGTTGGTGTCCACGGCCCTCATGGCTCGTTGCGCCGAGAACGGGTCAGTAGCGACGCAGGGTCGACATCCTCCAGGCGGCGTGGAACACCGCGCGCTGGGGCCTTGACCAAGCCCGCCATGCTGGTCATGTCGGTCGTCGCGACCGACCTTACCACGCGCAGCTTCAGCCCATCGGGTTCCTCGAGCACTTCGATCCTGGCGCCTGCACCCATACCGAGCCGGCGCCGCAAGGCGGCGGGCAACACGATCTGGCCTTTCGAAGATACGAGAAGCGTCGACATGCGAGATTCCGTGCCAAGTCAGTGGAACTCATCATAGCTTGGCTTACATAGTAAGTCAACGACTGGCAATGCTGCGCCAAAGTCGAGCAACGTCGTTGCGCCGATCGACACCCCCACGTTCAACAATCAAGATGATCGTACTGCGGTCGTCCGCTTTGAGACCTTCAGTCTGATGGATCGCAGATCCGCTATGGGTCGCTATGTAAAGCTTTACCTAGCGACCCGAAGCGGCGGCTCCTTGTGGGTCGCGAGGCAAGAGATGTACCTGCACAGCCGTGCTAGTGTCCTGTGTCGGAGATTCTTGCCATAAAAGCGCCGAAAATCGACGGCATACTTTGTCGGATATCCTCGCCAGGTGTCCAACTTGAGGGGCGGTTTCCTTCGCGTCTGGCGCCGATTTCGACACTTTTCCCACGCATGGGATCGATGGTAGCGACGCGCACTTCTGCCACGAATCTCCGACACAGGACACTAGCTCTTTGCGCTGGCTGGCGGCAGTGCGCACCGCAGATTCTTTTGCGCTTCATTGGCTGGAAGTGAGCCTGTGACTGGTCAATGTCCACCGGACAGCGGGCAACGGACCGCTCGATGCGCTGCCGGTGTCAACGTCGCCAGGCTAGGGGGCCACCCGGTCACCCGGGAAGTTTGAAACCCAAAGGTAACCATCGTATCGATCGTCCTGCAAGAAAATCCAAATAAACTTACGATGGTAATCACCCGGGCCGCTCAGGGATACTTGTCCCTCCTCGTAGTAATAGGACCATACGGTGCGAGCCTGGTCATGGAAGGGTAGCCATTCCCTCCCCATCCCTAGCGGTTCTCCCAGCATTTGGTGCACGTCGCTCGCCGTTGACTGCCCGACGATTAGCTTGCTTTCGATGAGCGCAGGCACAACCGGCCTGCCTACGCGCACCTTGATCTCGCCACACCCAGCCAGAAATACCATGGCCGCGACGAAGGCGAGAAGGAAGCCGTGACTATGCGCCTGGATTTTCATCGCTGGCCTCCCTCCGGTCGAGGCTTGGCATGGATCGCGTCGGCAAACCACATGTATCCGTCGAACTTCTCGTTGACGAAGAAGACAAGCAACATCGCGGTTTCTATCTTTCCCCCTTCGCTCACAATGTACTCGTAGAGCCAAACGCGCTGGCGCGGAAATGATTGATCCAAGCGCGCCTCCCCGTATCCCCGTGGCTCCCCTAGCAGCAACAGGACGTCATTCTGCGTCGAGACCCGAGGATGGAGTTGCCCCAGCCGCTCGACCCGTGGAGGTGCACCCATTTCCATGCGCGTGGCGCAGCCCTGCAGGCCAGCGAGTGTCAGCATGACGATGAGCCCCAGACGGTTGAGCACGGCCGGCTTCACGTCAGCGGATCTTTCCACGCAGACTGTCCTTGACCCATGCCGTCGCTGCGTCCTTGTTCGAGAACCACATGAAGCCTTCGAAGAGCCTGTCGCGCACGAATACCACCAGAATCTGCTGACGCATAATGAGATCGATCTGCCCCTGCGTCGCCTTGATGTCCGTGAGCTCGATGTCCTGGTAGAACCACATCTCCTGTGGACCGCTGTGCACGCTCGGCAAGAGCACGGCGCCGTGGCCGGTGGGTTCGCCCAGGACGCGGAGGATGTCTTCGGTCGTGGAGACGCCCTTGCGCAATTCGGCCTCGAGACGTTTCGTGTTCTGGAAGGCTTCCGCGGTGGCCACTTTGGTTGGTGCCGAACAGGCCCCGAACAGAAAGGGGGCGAGGACGGCCAGCGCGTAACCTCGGAACCCGGAGAAGCTCCTACGGACGAATGCCGACATCTACTGCCTCCCTCGACGCATCTCTCCAACGGCTTCGATGATCGCGCCGCCGAAGCGACTGCAAGCCATCGCCTCATGGGCGGACGGTGCACCGATGGGAAGAACCCCCAGCATTGCAAACCACGAGGTATCGCTTGCGTCGATCTCCCGTGTATGGCTTTGCGCGCTCCACCGCAAATCGATCAGGAGGGCGGAAAGCTTCGCGTCATGATCGCGCCACAGTTGTCCGAAGCAGGCGGCGGCCATGTATCCACCGACGCACCAGATCCCGCCCTTGAGTTCCGACGAGCGCGTTTCGCCGCCGACGACCGCGAGGTAGTCGATCTGTGCGGCATCGATGCGAGCGCGAAATCGCGGGTCGGGAATGAGAGATCGCAATGCCTCCATGTCCCCGGGAGCGGCCCTCGGGTCGAGATCGGGAAACGCGGTCGCGCGAAACTGCGTTCCGGTGATGACCCGAACAGGAAGGCCGACAGCGGCCGAGGACCGACGCACACAATCGGCAAACCGCTCTTCCATGTCTGTCTCTTTCCTGCGTACTTCCCAGACGAATCCCCTGGGGTCGTCTTCGACCCACCTGCTGTTGATGAGGACGGCAATCGTAGCCACCGGAGATTCGGAGGCCGGCAAGCGCCCGCATCCGGAGAGGCCGATCAGCGCGGTGAGTACGAACAGCC